>JAAYWE010000326.1 GCA_012516755.1 Treponema sp. | reverse complement strand
TATATGGCACTCGATGGAGTTAGTTTTTCCATTCGACAGGGCGAAATCTTGGGGCTTGCCGGTGTGTCGGGCAATGGACAGAAGGAACTCGCCGAGGCGATAGCCGGGCTCAGAAAAATCGAATCGGGCCGTATCAATCTTTTTGGAAAAGACTTGACGAATATGCGGCCGCGCGAACGCATAGATCAAGGGCTTGGCTATATTCCAGAGGATAGGAACTCGGAGGGCATAGTTCCGTCATTTTCCGTAAAAGAGAACTTTATTCTCAAAGATTTTGCTTCGCCTGATTTTGCTAATGGTCCCTTTCTGAAACTAAAGAACGGAGAGCAAAAGGCCGTCGAACTAAAGGAAAAATTCGATATTCGCTGCCCGAGCGTGACCACGCCGGCAGGTGCCCTCTCTGGAGGCAATATTCAAAAGGTGATTCTCGCCAGAGAACTTGCCAGAAATCCAAAAGTCCTTATAGCGGTATATCCCACAAGAGGGCTAGATATGGGAGCCGAAGAGTACATTCACAAGAAGCTGCTAGAAATGCGGAGCCAGGGTACGGCAATTCTTCTCATCTCCGAAGAGCTCGAGGAAATAATGAACCTATCGGATAGAATTGCAGTCATTTATAAAGGAAAGATACTTCGAATTCTGACATCCAAAGAAGCTTCTATGCGCAGCATTGGCTTGTTGATGGCGGGAATCACCGAACCGATGGCGATGGAGGCAGGACAGTGAAATCGACTATCAGAATTGTTTACATTGTGTTGATTTCTCTGGCTGCTGCAGTTGTAGCCATGGCGATTGCCGCGATCGTGCTCGGCATTCTCGGAGCTAGCGTAACACAGACCTTCAAGATAATTTTGACCGAGCCGCTAAAGGATATTGTAGGAATTACCGAAATCCTCGTGCGAGCCATACCTCTAACGCTGGTGAGCCTAGGCATCGCGATATCCTTCCGATCGGGAATTTTGAACATTGGGGCGGAAGGCCAGATTCAGATGGGAGTAATTGCCGGGGCAGCGGTGGCTATTGCATTGCCAAATATGCCTAAGTTTTTGCTTGTACCGCTCGCGCTGCTTGCAGGCACCATAGGTGGGGCTCTTTGGAGCTTTGTTCCAGGGTATCTGCGCGCCGTGCTTGGAGTAAACGAAATCTTATCTACGGTTATGATGAACTATATTGCGGTACAGTTCTATGGCTTTTTGCTTCGCGGCCCGATGATAGACCCTGCCGAGCTGCAGGTCGGTTCAGGCACGCCTCAGTCAGTAAGGCTTCCCAGGTCTGCATGGATCGATCGAATCATCCCGGGAACGCGTCTGCACTGGGGAATTGCAATCGCGCTCGTCTTAGCATTAGTTGTGTATATTCTTCTTTGGAGAACGACCTGGGGATTTAGAATGAGGGCAGCGGGAGCATCGCCAAAATCCGCACGGTATGCGGGGATAAATGTCGAACGTTGTCTTTTGATGGCCATGGTGTTGGCTGGGGCTTTTGCTGGACTTGCAGGAGCTGTGGAGGTAACCGGCGTCCACAGGCGGGCTATCGAAGGAATTTCTTCGAACTATGGCTTTTCCGGTGTCGTAGTTGCGCTCTTTGGAGGTTTGCATCCGGCTGGAATAATTCCTTCCGCGGTTTTCTTTGGACTATTGCT
>JAAYWE010000325.1 GCA_012516755.1 Treponema sp. | reverse complement strand
TGTTCATGAAACATCAACAACAGAATCCTGCCACGCAATTAAGTGGACATTTCTCTTTACAGGAGACCTACTGATCATCTCAATTCTATTTATTCTCATAACAACGTTTTGAAGCTTTTCTACGACCAGTCTAGATTACAACGTTGCGAACGCGATTCTGCTCTATTCAATCTCTTTTGCTTTATAGCATATATTGACAAGAGTAAGATTGTATTCTATAGGCTCTTTCATATAGCGAGCAAAATTATAAAAGACCGAGGATAGAAAATTGCAAAATCCATTCTATGTGCCTTTGTCTAGAAAGAGTGCTTTCCTTTTTGGCATCGTAGTATTCTGCCTTATTGCACCTTTTGCCTTCGCTCAGGAAAATCAGACAAGTCAACCGGATAAGAACGATTTATTGAGAGTCTCTCTCAGCGCGTCTTTGGTGGTCACTAACACCGACGAAAAAGGAGTCGTGCGCGAAACCCTGCAACCATTGCCCGACAAGGTCTATCCTGGCGATGTCATTCAATACTCGATAACCGCAATCAATACTTCTACCGGCTGCCCTTGTACTGACATGCTCAAAAATATCGCGCTTATCGGCACAATTAACAAAGGCACCGTCTATATTGAAGAATCAGTGACTCTTCCCCCTTTGGCGATGTTCTCGATCGATGGGGGTGTGAGTTATCATCCTTGGCCTATCAGCTATATCGTCGAGACTGCAGATGGCTCTGAGACAGTCAAGACGGCTACCGCGGAGCAATATACCAACATCCAATGGATTATCCCTCCGCTTGGGCCACAGGAGCGTCTTACAGTCTCCTACAGAGTTAGGGTTGAGTGAGAGACAAGAGTATAACTGTGTTTTGAATTGGGAACTTTGAAGGCAATGATCATCTCTTTTGCGCCAGAGAATAAGCTATGAAAAGAAAAGCAAGCTTTCTAATTTGTTTGTCTTTACTTCTTGCTGTAATGACATCCTGGTCTGAGAATGGAGAAGCACAATCAATCTATCCTGAGAGCGTCTATGAACTTTTAGCGAGCAAGCAAGATATTATTCTCATCGATGTACGTACTCATGATGAGTATGTAGCAGGTCATATTCCAGGGGCCATTCTATTCCCAGTAGCAGATATCAATAGCGAAAGTGCGGCAAAGATAATCGGTCCTGACGTTACAAGAATGGTGATCGCATATTGCGCATCAGGAAATAGAAGCAGAACAGCCACCTCGCTCCTTCTTGACCTTGGATATATGAATGTATGGAACATGGGGAGCCTTTCTGCATGGCCTTTTGAGATAGAACATGGAGAGCCCCTGCTCGTCCCTTGACTCGACTGAAACCTGCCATAATACAAGCGCTCTTTATTGGTCGTTAGGAAAATGCCTCTCTAGCTGACTTTTGAAAGAGCCTGATAAAAGCTATGATTGCTCCTTTTTGCTCTTGCGTAAGCACGATAGGGCGCGCTATGGTGAAAGAGTCATGATAAATGTGCCTGTGCTTGCCAAAATTCTCGTCATTTTTGCGCTTATTGTGATTGCAGCCTCTAAGCATGTGCACCTAGGCCTTGCTGCTGCAGTCGGTGGGATTCTCATCGCGCTGTGGCAAGGAATGAATACTGAAGGGATTGTCAATGCCGCATTGATGGAGCTTACCAATCCTGATTTGATATTGCTGGTGCTCCTTTTGGCAGCTATTATGACTTTTTCTGAAGCGATGAAGATCTCGGGGGCGATGAATGTCTTTTCCAACACAGTCGCTAAGGCAATGCCTTCGCGCAGGATAGCGCTCGGGGTGGTGCCATTGCTCATAGGAACCCTGCCTATGCCAGGCGGGGCAATTATTTCGGCTCCGCTGGTTGGTGCATTGAATGATGATGATGCGCGAGGGCCGGAGGCGCTTTCTGCGGTGAACTACTGGTTTAGACATATCCTCGAACTCGCGTGGCCGCTTTTCCCTGCGTTTATTTTAACATCGGGGCTGACAAAACTTCCTACGCTCACGCTGATTGGTCTCAATATCTATGCGCCAATTGTGCTCTTGATATTGGGTTTTCTGTTTGTGCTACCAAAGTCGAGAAATAATTCTGAGGGTGCCCATGGCTCGGCAGATGCGATACCTTCTCTCCCGAACGCGATTCCTTTATCTATGGCAACACCTTCCAGCTGCGGGAGGGCTTCAGCGGACAGCCTTTCTGGGAACTCGATCTCTATAGGGGAAAAACCATCTATTGCAGAGGTGCTACATGGCATCGCGCCACTTGGGCTCGTGCTCGGTACCTATATAGTAATCGATGTGATTTGGGAAGCACTGACCAAGAATATATCGCTTAGCGCTGATGTAAAGGTTCTCTTGAGTCGCTATGTGCCGATCTATATCGGGCTTCTTATTGGCTCGTGGTATCTTATAAAAACCTCAGGTGGAGCCTGGATATTCAAGCGCAGCCTAACAAAGTCGACGGTCGACCTCATTGCAGTGGTTATCGGTATTCGCGTCTTTTCTGCGCTGATGACTTCCGCAAATCTCTCGAATGAGGCTTCCTTGGAGCTCGCTAATGCAGGGATTCCGGCTCTTGTCGTCATCGCAGTTCTGCCATTTATTTCGGGTATCGTAACGGGCGTGGGGATGGGGTATGTCGGGTTATCAATGCCTATCGTACTCGCGCTCATTGCATCGTCGGGAATTCCATTAAAGGCTGGGGTGATGATTGCGAATGCCTTTGGTTACACAGGAATGATGCTTTCGCCACTTCATGTCTGCATGGTGGTGACCGCTCAGCACTTTAAGTCGTCACTGATAAAGGTGATTCTGAAATGTGCTTTGCCGCTCGCAATTTTTCTCATTATTGTAATTGCATATGGCGCCCTATTGATGGCACTGATGAGATGAGGTTTTGAAGAACACTAATCGCCGAACGAAGTATTCAGCGATGCCTTTTCCACATTTCGCTCTTGTAACTAAAGCTCGAACAGGAATGGATCGATATATATCGAGAAATCGAATGATACTTTGTCTTTGGGCTCCATCCTGAAGTGCTTTGCCCTAGCAAGAACACCATAGCATGCTATCTCGGATTTACTGGAAAAAGGCCTTCATCATCAAAAAATCTGTGCATTTTGCGCAATCTCAGAGGTGAAATTAGCAAGAGTGCGAAATACTATTTTTGAAATGTCGGAGTGAGAAATGTGGTCACCGAAGTGGAGTGAAAATTTTCATCGAAGC
>JAAYWE010000048.1 GCA_012516755.1 Treponema sp. | reverse complement strand
TGCAGGCCTCGATGTCGACTGCAACGCTGGCCTTGTGGGGACAGTGCTCGGAATAATAAACGGTGTGCCGGATAAATGGGGAAAACCCTTGAATGATAAACTCGAAACTTATTTAGCCGGCAAAGAGCACCTCAGCATACAAGCGCTTGCAAATACAACGGCTCGCCTTGCGACTCTATAAAGCGCTATAGAGCCCTATACTTGTCTTTCATTCGGCACTCGGCCGTACGCAGCACCTAAAAGACCCATATTTATTCGAGATTATTGACACTATATGCAATTCGCCATATTCTCCTCATACAATAAATTGCATTGATAGAGGACATTTCTTCAAACAGATGTCCAAAGGAGCGGAGATATGAAAAGATCTGCGTCAATTCTAACCACTGTTGCGCTTGCCTTGCTTGTCGCACTCGCTGCTGGTAGCCTTTTTTCCTGCGCAAAAAAGCCAACCAAAATAGTGGTTGCTACAGACGCTACCTGGCCACCCATGGAATATATCGATGAGAACAAGAATATCGTCGGATTCGATATCGACCTTGTTAATGAAATCGCAAAGGCCGGTGGCTTCGAAGTAGAATTCAAGAATACAGCCTGGGATGGAATATTTGCTGGCCTAGCCACGGGTAATTACCAAGTCATAGCATCCTCTGTCACGATCACCGAAGAGCGCAAAGCGACAATGGATTTCTCTGAGCCTTATGTAAATGCCGGACAGGTTCTCGTCGTCCGAAAAGAAACTACCGGTGTAAACAGCCTTGCGGATATGATAGGCAAGAAGGCGGGCGCTCAGATCGGAACAACTGGCGCAATCGAAATTAGCAAGGTGGCTGGGGTAGAACTCAAGACATACGATGAAATCGGGCTTGCCTTCGAAGATCTCGTTAACGGCAATATAGACGGTGTAGTAGCCGATTCGCCCATTGCGGCTAATTTTGCGCTCCAGAACCCTTCGTATAAAGACAGGCTGATGATTGCAGGAGAGCCATTTACAGATGAGTGGCTGGGATTCGTCTTTAAGAAAGGAGATACAAAAACCCAGAAACTCTTCAACGAAGGCCTAGCAAAAGTCAAGGAATCTGGTAAGCTTGACGAACTTATCCAGAAATGGCTCAAATAGGCAACAAGATTGCAATAGAATGGTCAACAGAACATAAAAATGAAAGGCCACTCATCGTCTGAAAAGAATTCAAAAAGCTCCGAAAAAATGACCATCAATATAACCGATGGCACCCTCATCCCCATAAAGGATGAGGGTAACCTCATGTCAGCCTGGAATATCTCATTTTTCGGAGCTATAGCAATGCTGATAATCTTGCCATTGATAAGTCCGGATCCATATCTTCGGATTCTTTCCTTTGTACCTGACGGACTCATTGCGACATTTTCGGTTACTGTCATTTCCATCTTTTTCGCCTTAATAATAGGTCTATTTGCGGGGCTGGGTCGAATTTCCCAGAATATATTGATAAACCGTATCGCGACGGTGTATGTCGAGGTGATCAGAGGCATTCCACTCCTTGTTCAGCTTTTCTATATCTACTATGCTCTTGGTCCGCTTCTTCAGCTCCAGGGACCCACTGCTGCTGTGCTTGCCATGTCTATCTGCTACGGTGCTTATCTTGCCGAGATCTTTAGAGCTGGCATGCAGGCCATCCCGCGCGGCCAAATGGAAGCGGCGCTTGCACTCGGCATGTCCCGCTCCTTGGCAATGCGCAAAATCATCATCCCTCAGACTATAAGAATCGTTTTGCCCCCCATCGGAAATGAATTCATTGCGCTCCTCAAGGATTCTTCGTTAGTATCGATTCTCGCCGTCTCCGATCTTCTGCGAAGGGGCCGAGAGTTTGCTTCAACCACATTCAGATATTTTGAAAGCTACACAGTCGTCGCGCTCATTTACCTTGTAATGACGCTCTTTTTCTCGCGCCTAGTTGCAATAATGGAAGAGAGGCTAAGACACCGTGGGAAAGTACGTTGAGATCATAGATGCCGTAAAGAGCTTTGGCACCATAGAAGCGCTTCGCGGAATCAGCATGACAGTAATAGAAGGCGAGGTCGTCCTCATTATCGGGCCATCTGGCTCGGGTAAAAGTACACTACTCCGATGCATCAACCGTCTAGAACATCTAGATTCCGGAAAAATCCTTATCGATGGAGAGAGTGTAACAGATCCAAATGCCGACATCCGTCGCATACGCGAAAAGG
>JAAYWE010000047.1 GCA_012516755.1 Treponema sp. | reverse complement strand
TTCGCTATATGGCGCTTGTAGTTTTCAATCCTACTGATGGAGGATTGTCCTTCGCTAATGTGAGACCAATAGGACAGGTTTATGTCGAAACAGGAACAAATGAAAAGGGCGTGTTTATCGAACTCAACAATGGTTCGGCTTCGGACCCAAATATCAATGAGAATGCGGTATTTTCGGTGGCCTCTCTTTTTGATTTCCTTCGTACGAGCGAAACGCTCGACGAAATGGTTCAAAACATTGTGACAACAAAAATGGAGGCATCCTACATAATACAGGCCGCAAGCTCTGAACGCGCTGTCTCTATCGAGAAGCCTACCTTCGATGCTCGTGTTATCGAGCAGCAAAATGGTGCCTTATACGCGCTCAATAACTTTGCCCGCCCTACGTACGAGCCGAGGAGCCACAATTCTTGGATTCTGCAATATAGGGAGAATTAAATGAAGCGACCTCCTGTTATCATTATTGCTATTTTATGTATCGCACTAAGCGTTGTGCCGATGTTCGCCCAGAATGAAGGTTCGGGAAATGGGGATTCGAATCCGGGGGTCGCAAATGCTGAGCTCTCTTTTCCCGATGAGGGAGATTATAGCGAGTTGAGCTGGGGAGCAGCCTTTTTTGCCATGCATGATTTCTTTTCTCGAGCTTATGCTTTTGGCGATTGGAAGCAGATTCCGTGGAACTCAATGGCTTCCTATTTTGGACAGAAAATAATGGCAGCGCAGGCTGAAAAGGATCGGAATTCGTATCGCATTGCGATGGTCGAATACCTGAAGTGCATTCCCGACGGCCATGTGAAGATGACAGACTCGCTCGACGATTTGAAGGAGCGCTTTATTGGTGGCAGCTATGGACTTGGGCTTGCTGAGCTCGATGATGGATCGATTGTAGTTGCCGCAATCAAGCCAGAAGGCCCAGCAGCTAAGGCTGGATTGCGCCAGGGAGCGCGTATTGTTACATGGAATGGCGTATCAATTGAGAATGCTCTGGTTGCAGCGGATACGCGTTGGTTTAAGAATGCTGCAACAAAGGAGGACCTGGCACTCCTGCGTTTGCAGGCGCTTACCCGTAGCCCTGTCGGCAGGCAAGCGGTTGTGGAATTTATTGCAGCCCCAGCCGAGGATCGGCCTAACGAAGATGAGACTTTGGCAAAAGAACCACCAGGAACCTTGACGGCAACGATGACCGCTCGCAGCGACAATTTTGCCGATATTGCACTTTTCGATCTAGCGCCAATTCCTACTATGGAAGAACTGCTCAAAAATGTAGAGTGGCGAATTATGGATGGGAATATCGGCTATCTTCGTATTTACCATGTGATCCACTTTGATGACTATGCTCAATATCCAACAGAGGTAACGGAGATTGTTGCGCAGGCTTTGGAGGCGTTTAACGCGGCTGGAGTGAATTCGCTCATTTTGGATTTGCGGGGTAATCGTGGGGGCTCTGACCAAGCCGCGGCTGATATCTCCGGCCATTTTGCAAAAGAGTCTTCGATATACGAGCGAACTGCCTGGTATAATGCGAGCTCTGGGCGTTTCGACTATGCGCATTCCGATCTTTTTGGCCAGACATTTGAGCTCGGTGATGAGCCTTTATGGGTAGAGCCTCGACAACCGCATTTTTGGGGCAACATCGCTGTGCTGGTTAACCCGGCGACCATAAGTTCCGGCGAAGGACTTGCTATGGCAATTGGCCGCCAACCGAATGCAACTGTTATGGGATTTTATGGTACACATGGCTCTTTCGGCCTTGTTTTTTGGCCAATCGCAATGCCGGAGGGCATCTCTTTTCAATTCCCTATCGGACGCTCGCTCGATGCGCACGGCGTAATTCAAATCGATTCTGATGCTTCGGGCATGGGTGGGGTGCAGCCCGAGATTCGCATCCCTCGCACCTGGCAGAATATTGCTGCATATGCGTCGGGCAAGGATGTCGAGCTTGAATTCGCAAGGGATTGGCTTTTAAATCAAGATCCTAGATAGGCGCGCTTAGATTATAGAAATTGGCCCAAAATAATCTTTATAGATATACCCTCAAACCTGTGCTCGCCGAAAAGCCATTGAGATACGACTGACCGCTATCGGTCTTTGCTCCGATGCCATTCGTACCAAGCTCGATAAAATAAGAAGATGATAGCGGACCGCTGGCCTTCGGCATAAAGAATTCAAAGCCAAAATGTCCATAGCCGCCAAAAGCAAAAGGATCGCTATCGAAGGATGCA
>JAAYWE010000324.1 GCA_012516755.1 Treponema sp. | reverse complement strand
CGGCAGAAGTTTTCCAAGCGTCCTGGTCCCGCCGATTTATCCGAATTGCGGGCGGGTAAAAATTCCAGCTAAAGAGGGCTAAAATGACTCAAGCTCTTCTTCGTCCTTTTACTTCCGAATCTGTGTCCGAAGGACATCCGGACAAAATCTGCGACCAGATTTCCGATGCTGTTCTCGATGCTTGTATCGCAAAAGACAAGCACAGCCACGTAGCTTGCGAGTGTTTTGCTACTACAGCGCTTGTGATTGTCGGTGGGGAAATTACGACGCGAACCTATGTCGATATCCAGGAGCTTGCACGCTCAGTGGTGCGCGATATCGGTTACGACAACCCAGAATATGGGCTCGATTGGGCTTCGATGGCTGTACTCAATTCTATACACAATCAGTCTCCTGATATTGCTCAGGGCGTAGATGGGCGTGGGCTCAAGGAATATGAAGGCAAGCAAGGCGCGGGCGACCAAGGCATGATGTTTGGCTTTGCCTGCAATGAGACCCCCGAGCTAATGCCAATGCCAATTATGCTAGCACATAAGTTGCTTCAGAAGGCCGCGGCGGTGCGCAAAGCGAAAGAAATCCTCTGGATGCGCCCGGATGGCAAAAGCCAAGTCACGGTTGAATACGATGGGTCTACCCCCGTGCGCATCTCAGCTGTTGTTTTTTCGCAGCAGCATGATGAGAAGAATGGCGACGGGCATTATCTAAGCTATGAAGAGATTAGAGAAACGCTCATCGAGAGAATTATCAAACCTGTTCTTGAACCCTCAGGGCTTCTGGATGCCAACACGAAATACTTTATCAATCCTACTGGTCGCTTTGTAATTGGCGGCCCTCTGGGCGATACTGGACTTACTGGACGAAAGATAATTTCGGACACTTATGGTGGCATGGGTAGGCATGGCGGCGGATCCTTCTCGGGTAAGGATCCTACTAAGGTGGACCGATCTGCGGCATATATGGTGCGCTATATTGCGAAGAATGTGGTAGCAGCAGGGCTGGCGGATCGCTGCGAGATCGAAGTGGCATATGCCATTGGAGTTCCTGAGCCTATATCGGTGCGTGTCGAGACCTTTGGTACCTCGAAGGTCGATGAGTTAGCAATAGAGCGGGCTGTTCTTCGGGTATTCGATTTGACACCAAAAGGCATAATCGAGACACTGCAACTAAAGAATCCCATTTATCGAGCAACATCGGTCTATGGGCACTTTGGGCGCGATAGCTTTAGCTGGGAAAAGACCGATAGAGTGGAGGCCTTGCTAAAGGCTATCTGCTAATAAACAGTCGAACTATCGGATAAGCCACAAAGTGACGGCTTCCGACCGATAACTTTTGACCGACAACTTCTAATATCGAGCTCCTGCAATAATGGCGCCCTGGAGCATAACAGCAATAGGGCACACAGAGCGACTCACCATTGCGGTTTCTTTGGTTCGGCGCATTGTGGTTCGCATTGTGCTCATCGAACCGGAGATCGAGCCTCCTGTAACCGGAATTACATTCTTCCCATCGAAATAATAGGCCAAGCGCACCTCTGCGCCAAAGTCGCCGGTCATCGAATCCAGCCGGAAGTCGCTGAACATAACGGGCTCTATGTATG
>JAAYWE010000323.1 GCA_012516755.1 Treponema sp. | reverse complement strand
GAAAATGGAATAGGAGGCGGCGAATACTTTCAATTTGGCTGGATCGACGATGGCATAGGTCTGGGAATTACCTCGATTTCGGATGCAGTAGCAACAGGTAGCGACCTTGCGAATTCTGTCTTAGATGCCAGGAGCCAGATAAATGCTGTGATTGGGATGGGTTGGCTCACACATCTGGGGCCTTTTGAGGCAAGGCTTGGGGTTAATGTGCGCGGCTTCTATAGGATAGAGACAAGCTCGGATGGATGGGAATTTGGGCCTATTTCGGAAGCCCTGATATCGAACGCCGATATTTATTCCGTTATCCAAACCGATAAGCTGATGGGGGGATTGGGCTTTGCGATAGATGCTGGCGGAACTTTAGCCTTTGGGCCTTTCTCCGTGGGTCTCATGGTGAGGGATTTGGCAGACAGATTCGCCATGAAGGAATCCAGCATAAAAGAGATTGCCGACAAATATATGGTTCCCATGGGAGGGCTCGACTACTATACAATTTCGCCAATCTATACCGCTGGGTTTTCCCTAGCCCTTGATCAGGATTCTCTTTTGCCAGTGACACTATTTGTCGAGGCCGATGACCCATTATCGTTATTCTCGTTATTGCCGAGCAATATCCAAGAAATACCCTCAAAAATGCATTTTGGCCTTGAGATAGGTATCTTGAAATTCTCCACTCTGCGAATTGGATTCAATCAAGGTTGCTTCTCTGCCGGAGTTGGCATCCATCTGCTTTTCCTTGATTTGAATGCCGCAATGTTTACCGAGCCCCTTGATATTGCAGGCAGCAAAACAAAACGCTCTGGTCTTGTGCTGCAGGGTGCTATCAAGTTCTGACTAAAAAAGAATTCAGCAATTTGTGGGGTAGAGTACAAATCTGTGCAATAGCGATCAAGCAAATGCGGAAGCTTGACATTTCATGCGGTTTTCGCTAGTGTTACAACCCGCGAAAGGCGCACGAGGTGCACAAGAAGCTTACGGGCCGCTAGCTCAGTTGGAAGAGCAACGCCCTTTTAAGGCGTGGGTCCCCAGTTCAATCCTGGGGCGGCTCAAAAGATAAGATATTGATATATATAGGGATAGGCGCTCAAGCTGGTCAAAGGCCTGACTAACTGCAATCGCGGTCCTGTTTGGAAGTTTAAGTATCACTTCAAGCCGAGTCTTTCGTTCTACCAGGGTAAGTAGGCACTCTCGTGATTCCTTTGCAGTGCCGTTCCAGAGTAAGCTGTGTAAGTCCCTTTGATTTGGTGCAAAACCAATAATAGCATGACTTCCATGGGACTTCTTTTCTTTTCCTATTCTCCCTCTTTTAGGTAGACATTTTATGTTGTTGCTCACCGGATAAATTTAGAAATTGATAATTCTCTTGACAATTTTGAAATAAGCAATATACTTAGGCTGTGGTAAAAATTTACTACAGAAAACAGGGAGGAAGTATATGTTCGGAGATGACTTGAAATCTCTTAGGTTCTCCGTAGGACTAACCTTAAGAGATTTTTGTAGACAAAGCGGTGAAGACCCAAGTAATTGGAGTAAGATTGAAAGAG
>JAAYWE010000046.1 GCA_012516755.1 Treponema sp. | reverse complement strand
TCCACTCGCTGAAGTACCGGTTCTTCTTCCGCAGGCCTCTGAACTAGCATGAGAGTGGCGAAGATGTAATTCCCCCCATCGCGCGAGGTCGGATAAACAAAATCTATGTATTCAGCGTCATATAGCCCATAGACTTTCCGCATTATTTCAGATTTGAAAGGCCCAGATGGTGAACTCAATAAGAACAAGAGCACATCCGATATATACGTGTCGTAGGTCTGGCGCGTGACATCCGGTCCTCTCCACCGGAATTCCACTTGGGCAATGCCCCGATAGAACTGATCCTCCGAAGTTACTAGACGAATACCATCCGGGATAGGTCCATGCGGCGGCTCGGCTAACAAAGGCTCTGGAGCTCTTGCCCAACTTCCAAAGGATTCATTGGCTAGCTTTACCACTTCCTCTAGACTGGTATCCCCTCCTATGAGGAGCGCCATATTGGAAGGCACATAGTATGTTTTTTGAATATCTCGAAGCGCCGTCACGCTTGCTCTTGTTATATTCGACTCAGGACCATCGATATTCTTTCGCCACGGAAAATCTCTGAACATGCGCGATTCTAAGCCATTTAAGGCGATCTGCGACGGGTCGCTATGGTATCCTCGGATTTCATTAAGTACAACTTGCTTTTCATTCTCCAGGACTCTGGCATCCAGGGTTGGATTAATAACGGCGTGTGCCCAAAAGTCAATAGCATCCGTGAGTTTTTCCGAAGGCACGCTGATAAAATAGTTTATGTATTCTCTGCCCGTCGCTCCATTCCAACTTGTTGTGCCCATACGATTTAGCGCTGCTGAGAAGGCGTCCTTGGTTGGGTATTTATCGTTGCCATTGAACATCATATGTTCATACAAGTGGAAAAGCCCGGCAGTTTCCGGACTATGAGCAATAGCGCCTCCACGAAAGGCAATACACACCGTAACAAGGGGCACTACATGATTTTCCACAACAAAGACCTCAAGTCCGTTCTCGAGCGTGGCATTTCTGACGGCTTGTGCTTGTTGGGCAACAAGGGTATCGAGTGTCAGAAACATCAAAAAAAGAGACAACAATATGCAAAACCAAGACCTTTTGTGTCTCATTGGCTTTTTACTCTCCTTTCTGAGCTAATATCCCAGTTTTTAAGCTAATGTTCCAGCGCAGCATTCTTATCGTGCTCATCGATGTCTCGAGCATCCCAAGGATACACAATCCAATCGTCTCCAAGGTTTTCTCCAACAAAGACGTACTGAACACCAGGAGGAAATGCGCCGCGTTTCTCTTTTTGTTTGTTGTGCAGAACCGAGACCGCGAGCGCTGCAGGTCTATATGCGAGTAGCTCTTTAGTGCAGTATTCTAGAGTTAGCCGAGAATCATCCACTTCGTCCACTAATAGAATTCTCTTGCCTGCCAATTGCTTTTCGGCTTCTTCGATCCATTGTACCTTGCGAGGATAATCCATTGGCTTATCATTCAAGTCATAGTAGGCTATCCCGAGAGCAAGTATCGGCTTACCAAGATAGGTCCTTAGAATGCGCGCAGGAATAAAACCGCCGGTACCGATAGCTACAATGATATCAGGAGAAAAGCCGCTATTCATGACCTGCTCCGCAATGGACTGCGCCAGCTTATGAATCATCTGATAGCTATAATAGAGCTTTCCCATATAACGATTCTACGGTAATGGCATAACATAGACAAGAGATCGCCTGAGTGACAACTCATCTTGATCTTTTAACTGAGAATGATTATCATTCTCGAAGAGCGATAGAATGATTATTTTTTTCGCTGCTTATCGCTTTTCGTTTCCTCTTTTCATTTATGATATTGGATAAGGCAATCGAAATGAATGAACTCGATAGATTCGAAACTTTTCTGCGTGGGCGCGGTCAAAAAATCACGAAACCGCGCAGAATAATTCTCGAAGCATTTCTCAACACCGAAGGCCATCTAAGCACTGAAGACATTCTACATGAAGCAAAAAAACGCGATCCAGGCATAGGTCAGGCTACGGTGTTCAGAACTATTCGCCTAATAGAAGATGCGGGTCTAGCTCGGGAAGCAGTTCAGGAAGATGGCGCTCGTACATTCGAGCATCTTGCCGATCACCCTCATCACGACCATCTGCTCTGCACTGCTTGTGGCAAGGTGATCGAATTCTTGAGCCCCGCCATAGAGAAAGAACAACAGAAGATTTTTGCAAAATATGGATTTAAGCCTACGGGTCATACTATGGAATTGCTCGGCCTCTGCCCTGAGTGCCAGGCAAAAGAAAAAGGAGTCCAATGATATGCAGCTTGCCGAACTTTGCCCGGGTCAGAGATTCAAAGTCACGAACGTTGCGGTAGGAGGAGAGATCGGAAAACGGCTTGCGGATATGGGTCTCGTCTCAGGTGCGGAGGGAGAGGTGGTGCGTGCAGCATTCTTCCGCGGTCCTATACAGATAAGGCTTGGAGATTACGATCTTATAATGCGCCGATATGAAGCTCGTCTGGTCGACGTTGAGCTTCTTCCGGAAGCTGCGCCACAGGTGGCAGGCAGGCCGCCTAAGAAAGCACTATCCACAATGTATGTCGATTTGCGCCCTCGCGAACGAAGGCGTTCTCATGGCGCCACTACCACTCCTAGCACGCATGGCGCTTCTGGCAGCCATGGCATCCAAGATGCTCATGGAAAAGCTCATGGCGCCCATGACAAGGATCCTAGCTGCCTCGATTAAAAGACTTTTTCAGGAGTAATCCATGCAGGATAGAGTCATTCTCACCATTGCGCTTGCAGGCAATCCAAATTCTGGAAAGACCAGTGTATTCAATGCTATAACAGGCGCACACCACAAGGTAGGAAACTATCCTGGTGTAACTGTAGAGAAGCGTGAAGGCAAGATCGAATTTAGAGATTGTGAAATCAGGGTCGTAGATTTGCCTGGCACCTATAGCCTCACCGCCTATTCCCTGGACGAAGTGGTAGCCCGAGACTTCTTGCTCAACGAAAAGCCCGATATTGTCATTGATGTCCTCGATTCCACCAATCTCGAGCGTAATCTATATCTGCTGCTTCAGCTTATAGAACTGGAAATTCCCGTTGTCGCTGCGCTAAATATGGCAGACGAGGCTAAGGAAAAGGGCATAGTCATCAATCATGGACTTCTCTCCAAGACGCTCGGAGTCCCAATGGTACCTACCGTTGGCTCTCGCGGAGAAGGAGTCGAGGAGCTTCTGAATGTAGCTATTTCAACTTATGAAGCACATACTAAGCCACGTATGCCCAGCTACGGCGAAGACATAGAGGTCCATATTGCCAATCTGGTCGCTCTTCTCAAGGAAGATAGCGCCTTCTCCGCAGCCTATTCGCCTAGATGGATAGCAATAAAACTCATCGAAAAAGATGCCGATGCCAAGAAGCGTATTTCCGGTCATATCCGAGAAGCCGAGATTCTTGCTGCCCTGGAGGACACTTGGCGCTGGATAGCGCTTCATTATCGCAAGGATCCCGAAATCCTGATATCGGAACAACGCTATGGTTACATACATGGAGCGGTTGCTGAAGCAGTACGCCGAACCAGACAGAAGGGAATCCCTCTTACCGAACAGATCGATAATGTCGTAATGCATCCTT
>JAAYWE010000322.1 GCA_012516755.1 Treponema sp. | reverse complement strand
GCCTTTCAGATACAAATGATGAGTTGCGCGCAATTGCATCGGCAATCTCTTCCAACTTGACTGCTCCGCTTTACAATATTGAATCCTTGAGCAAATCTCTGGAAACCCTAGCACAGAATAAGTCTGATAGCGAAATCATGAGCTATATAACGAACATCAGAAAAACAACCGAAAGCATGACCAGACTAACGGAAGCCCTTTCGATTTTTCTTTCGATAGACACAATACAGCTTGCGGATGAGGAATTCGATTTCAGTATCGCTGCTCAGGAAATTACCTCGGAAATAATCAAACGCAATCCCAAAAGGCGCTATCAGATTACCATTATGCCTGACCTCAAAGTACATGGAGATGGCAATCTCTTGAAGATTGCCTTACGCAATGTTCTTGAAAATGCTATCCAGAATTGTCCTGAGACTCTGACTGCCATGATAGAAATAGGCAAATGCGGAGAATCCTGCATCTTTGTGCAAGATAATGGCATAGGAATATCTCCGGAAGAGGTCTATTCTCTACTAAAGCCATTCTCTAACACCGAGAATGGGCAATCCGCAGGCCAGATTAACGTGGACTTCGCCATTACAAAGAAAATAATAGAGCGACATGGTGGAAAGCTCGAAATAATAAGTGAGCTTGACAAGGGCACTGTGGTTAGATTCGATTTCTCGTCAAAGTCTACAACACTTCGCTAAAATTACTATATATTTGTCTTGATGGATTTATATGGAGTCCTCCATGGCTGATCGCAAGACTTTTGCAATAAAAAGTATGACATGCGCAGCTTGCGTTGCCGCAAATGATCTAGCGGTGAACAAGCTAAATGGCGTGACCAATATTTCGGTCGATAGTGTTCAGGCTTGTTTTATGCTTTTGGTGGGCCTTTGCTTTCGCCAATTTTTGCGGCAGCCGCCATGTCCTTGAGCTCTGTTTCTGTCGCAACTAATGCACTTCGGCTCAGGAGATATAGAAAATCAGATCGATGGACTCTAGGGCTCTAGAGAAAGGGAGGATAGACAATGAAGAAATTGCTTAAAATCGAAGGTATGACCTGCGGCCATTGCGTAATGCATGTGCAGTCTGCGCTCGAAGCAGTGCCCGGAGTCAGAAGCGCAAAGGTAGACCTTCTCCAACGCCAGGCAATTGTGGAGGGTGAACAACTGGATGACCAAGCTCTGCGGGCTGCGGTGACCGAGGCAGGCTACCGAATAGTGGAGATCATTCCATAATAAATAATAAGAAGGCTGCCCGATTTTCCGAGCAGCCTTCTTATATTACCTTGGTATGTCTTTCAGCTTGACGAGCTCGGGCTGCAAGGTTTCACCCTCGATTTTCTTAAGCTCTTCCAGGAGCTCGCGCCCTCGTTTGGTGAGCCGGGAAGGAACCTTGACAAAGACTTTGATGTAGAGATCGCCGCGTTTGCCACCCGAAACTGGAACACCCTCGCCTTTTATGCGAAGCAACTTAGCATTCTGCGTTCCGGCCGGTATCTGAACGGATATCTTCCGCCCTTCCAGCGTTTCGATAACCACTTCGCCGCCGAGTGCAGCGGTTACAAAATCTATCGAGACGGCGCAATAAAGGTCATTCCCCTGGCGTTCGAACGTTTCGTGAGGCCGCACATGGATAAAGACATGGAGATCTCCTGGAGGTCCTCCATTAGGACCAGCGTTCCCCTGGCCGGGAACAGTAACCCTTTTGCCATCTTCAACACCGGGAGGTATGGTGACTCTAATTTTCTGTTTTTTCTTGACTACTCCACTTCCGGCGCAATCCTGACAAGGATTCTCTATTACCGTGCCCTCTCCATGACATGCTGGGCAGGGTTGAGAAATGGCAAAAAAACCCGAACTTCTGCGAACCTGCCCTGTCCCCTTGCAGGTAGAACAAACTTTTCTGCCAAGATTGTCGCGCGAACCACTGCCCCCGCAGGTCTTGCAGACATCATCTCTGTTGTATGAGATTTCTATCGTGGTGCCAAAAACCGCCTTCTCAAGGGGAAGTTCAATGTCGTATCTTAAGTTAGCACCGTGATTTGTATGTGCTTCTCCACGACGCTGCGACCCTTCGCCAAAAATCGAACCAAAAAACGATGAAAAATCGCCAAAACCGCTGAAAATGTCCTCGAAGTCGCGAAATACGCTAGAATAGTCCTGTTGAGCTCCCGCCATTCCCTCGACACCAGCAAAGCCGAACTGATCATAGGCCTGGCGTTTCTGGTCGTCTCCCAGAACCTCGTATGCCTCCGTGGCTTCCTTGAATTTTTCCTCCGCGGTCTTGTTCCCAGGGTTCTTGTCCGGGTGATACTGAATAGCGAGTTTTCTATAGGCCTTCTTGATCTCGTCTTTTGTTGCGGTCTTTGGCACACCGAGCACTTCGTAATAATCACGCTTGGCCACTTCGAAAATCCTTTGATAAAAAGGTGGCTGAACCGCGGCCCAGCCACCTCGATATGCTCTCTAGGTTACTTGTCGTCGTCGACCACTTTGTAGTCGACATCGTCGGCATTCTGCGCATTATCGCTTGAGCCAGCGGAACCATCGGAGGCGCTCTCTCCCGTGGCGCTGCCGGCTGCTTCGCTTGCGGCGCCCTGGGCCGAAGCACTTCGGTACAGTTCTTCGGACAGCCTATACGATGCTTGCTTCAAGGCCTCGGTTTTCTGCTTGATTAGCTCAGTATCCTTGCCTTCCATTACATCCTTGAGCTCTTTTACGGCATTTTCGACCGCGGACTTTTCGCTTGCGCTTATTTTGTCGCCAACTTCCTTTAGCGATTTTTCCGTGCTATAGATGAGAGAATCAGCCTCATTACGCGCATCGATGCGTTCCCGCTCACGCCTGTCTTCCTCGGCATGGGCTTCGGCTTCCTTGACCATCTTTTCGATCTCCGCCTCATTGAGACCGCTCGATGCTTCGATTCGGATCTTTTGCTCTTTTCCGGTGCCAAGATCTTTTGCTGACACATGCACGATACCATTTGCGTCGATATCGAAGGTCACCTCGATCTGTGGCACACCACGAGGCGCGGGAGGAATTCCAACTAGGTCAAATCTTCCAAGTGTTCGGTTTTGTGCCGCCATCTCGCGCTCGCCCTGCAATACATGAATGGATACGGCTGTTTGTCCATCCGCTGCCGTAGAGAATATCTGGCTCTTGCGGCATGGAATCGTCGTATTGCGCGGAATGAGACGGGTAAATACGCCGCCCAGTGTCTCGATACCAAGAGAAAGCGGCGTAACATCGAGGAGAAGCACATCCTTTACATCTCCACCGAGTATACCTCCCTGGATAGCCGCACCAATGGCAACCGCTTCATCGGGGTTGACTCCCTTGGAAGGCTCTTTGCCGAATATTTCGCGAACCATCTGCTGAACGCGAGGCATACGGGTCATTCCACCTACCAGGATTACCTCATCGATCTGAGATGCCGAAAGCCCTGCGTCCGCAAGCGCCTTAATACAAGGCTCGCGGGATCGCTCTATGAGGTCCATGCACATCTGTTCGAATCTAGCCCTCGTAAGGCTTTTCTGCAAATGCTTTGGCCCGTTCGCATCGGCCGTTATAAAGGGCAGATTTATCTCGGTCTGCTGCATATTGGAGAGCTCGATCTTTGCCTTTTCCGATGCTTCGCGTAGCCGCTGAACAGCCATGCGATCATGCGAAAGATCGATGCCCGTATCATTCTTGAATTCCTCTACCAGCCAGTTCACGATTCTGCGGTCGAAATCGTCACCACCAAGGTGAGTGTCACCATTGGTCGACTTGACTTCGAATACGCCTTCTCCAAGCTCCAGTATAGAGATATCGAAGGTACCACCACCGAGGTCATATACCGCTATGGTCTTTTCTTTCTTCTGATCCTTGTTGAAACCATAAGCAAGGCTTGCTGCAGTAGGTTCATTGATGATTCGCTTTACCTCGAGACCGGCAATTCGGCCAGCATCTTTGGTAGCTTGTCGCTGTGAGTCGTTGAAGTACGCAGGAACCGTGATTACGGCTTCCGTAACCGGCTCGCCCAGGTAGTCTTCTGCGGTCTTTTTCATTTTCTGAAGAATAAAGGCGCTAATCTCCTGAGGGCTGTAGAGCTTGCCGCCAGCCTCGATGCGCACATCGTTGCCATTATCTATGACCTTGAATGGAACAAGTTTGATTTCATTCAATACTTCGCTATAGCGACGACCCATGAATCTCTTTATCGAGAATACAGTATTCTCTGCATTTGTGATCATTTGGTTCTTGGCTGGCTGGCCTACGAGCCTCTCACCTTTTGCGGTGAAGGCTACAACCGAGGGCGTCGTCCTCTGTCCTTCTGAATTGGCAATTACAATAGGCTCTCCTCCCTCCATCACTGCGACACAGGAATTGGTGGTGCCCAAATCAATGCCGATAATTCTTCCCATATTTCTTTCTCCTTCTTTCTTGTCTATCTAAAAGTTACAAAACTATCTACCACAAAGCAAATCGAACTCTTATCCTAGAGCGCTGTTCTCCTTCGTACTCTCAAAGAATGAAGAATCTTGAGTCTCTCCTGATACCTCTTTTGCTCTGGAGGGGGCCTCCGCAGGATTAGCCGGCATCATGACCTTTACCTTAGCTGTTCGAATAACTCGATCGTGCAGCTTATATCCGGGCATAAACT
>JAAYWE010000321.1 GCA_012516755.1 Treponema sp. | reverse complement strand
TGAGCGTGTTCGCCTTCATGACCGTGTACCCCCTGGTGTGGCTGTTTCTCAATTCATTCAAGACAACGACCGAATTCCGGACCAACATGATGGGTCTGCCGATTGAGTGGACTCTCGACAACTACATCTCTTCCTGGAGAATAGGCACATTCGACAAACTGATAGGGAACTCGATACTGTACACGCTGGGCTCGACAGCTGGAATCACGTTTTTCTCCCTCCTTACCGGCTTCGCCTTTGCGAAAATCAAGTCAAAGGCGACCGGCTTTATCTACGGCAGCTTCATCATAGGAATCCTTCTCACTATCCAGTCGCTCATGGTCCCGCTTTTTCTGGAGGTGACTGCCATCGACAGGGGAATAGGGAACATTCTGCGATCTTTGGGGCTTATCGGATCGGGGGAGTTCCGCCTTTTCCACAACACGCGCTTCGGCGTCTTGATAATCTATATCGGCTCCGCCCTGCCTGTCGGTATCTACATGTGCACCGAGTATATCCGGGGCATTCCCGGCGCGATCATCGAAGCCGCCCAGATAGACGGGGCAGGCTATTTCCGGATTTTTGGCTCTGTCATCGTCGGCATGTCGAAGCCGATCGCAATGACTCTGTCGATACTGAACATTCCTCTTCTCTGGAACGAATTTGCGCTGATCAACATCCTGGTGAGCGAAACGAGCCTCAAATCACTGCCGCTGGGCATCTACAAGTTTTCGGGAGGTCTGTCCTCGGATTACGGGAAACAGTTCGCCGCCCTCGTCATCGGCATGCTACCCATGTTGCTTTTCTACATCGCATTTCGCAGGCAGATAACCGCCGGTGTGTCGATGGGGGCTCTGAAGGAATAGCCTCCCCAACAGCACGGCGCGACAGAGCAATTGCGCAGCCATGCAAATCACAGCTACGATTGATTGGACTCTTGCTGTCTTTCTATTTTTCTCATGGTCTCCTGTAAAGATAAATGTCCACTTAATTGCGTGGCAGGATTCTGTTGTTGATGTTTCATGAACATGCCTCCAATAGTTCGATTGTTTGATCCTTGAATCCAAAAGCCTCTTTGAAGCAGTGCAAAGGGGTATGACTACCAAGGATCTTTCGTGGATAGTTATTCATCCAGTTTTGGATCTCTCTAATCCGCGTATCGCTCACATGGCTAAAATTTGTTCCTTTGGGCAGAAACCTTGTGTCTTCCCAATGCGCTGCTGCAAATTAGCCCAATTCATCTCTTTACGATGGGGCAAGTCTCGCTCTAACGCATTAGGATTGTTCCTATATTCTTGCATAAGCCATCCATAGAGCCGTGAACTGGGATATTGTTTGAAACTCATCGGAGTAAGAAGAGAAAAAAGGCTTTTTCCAGGGTCTCTGCTTTCCAATCCCGAGCCGGGTAGGGAAGTTTTGTCCAACATTACATCAATATTCCGCGCAATCTGATTCCGATAATTATCGAATGAGATTGAGTAGGACACATCGGAAAGAACCTTTGCCTCTATCAACCAAGCGAACCCATTCTTTAAATTAATAAACATTGCATCAACGTGCGTTGCTCCTTCAAGAGTTCGTTCGTTATCTCGTGCAGCAGCGTCCAGAACATAGGAGATAATTTGACGGCGCTTTAAATTTGACCGTAGCCAGTTCACATAGCTTTGAAGAGACGACAGACAAGCTTCAAAGTAAAGTCGAAGATCGCCTTCCAAACACTCATCCCAACTACCCAGTCCATAAATTGGCGGGTTCGGTCCAAATGTCTTGGATAATAACTGCGTAAGCATTCTTGTACGTAATGGATGATCGAATACATTCTTAGTCGCAGTAATCGTCCAGAATTTCTCATCCTTTTCGATTTGCCGAGGTTTTTTTGCCGCTGTAAGCGGAATACCCACCGTATCCGGATGATCCTGCATGAACTTATGATAACGACATGCACTTTTTTGATAGTAGTTAATCTGCGCATCGACATCAGAGATGAAGTGGGACTTAAGCTCCTCTGCAATAAAAGGGAGATATGTCTTATCAATCATGTCTTTCATTTATCTATCCATTTCTCGACCTAACGAATGCGTAACTTGCATTGCGCCGTTGGCGCGATTCTTGCTTTTGGGAGCGTCGGCGAGCTAGCAAGAATCGTGACAACAGCAATGTCAAGTCAACGCGGTTGTTAGACAGAGTATTATACCATTGCTTTCTATTTTTCTTCCAAATTGACTTGAAACTTCCAATATTCCAATATCATGATTCTTGTCTTGCATTGTTTCTCTTAGATATTT
>JAAYWE010000045.1 GCA_012516755.1 Treponema sp. | reverse complement strand
TATTGGGTAAGCGAGTCGACTACTCTGGCCGATCGGTAATAGTTGTTGGGCCAGAGCTCAAGATGTGGCAGTGCGGTCTTCCTACCAAGATGGCTCTCGAGCTATTCAAGCCTTTCATCATGAAAAAACTGGTGGAGAAGGATGTTGTATACAACATAAAGAAAGCCAAAATGCTGGTAGAATCAGAGACGCCAGAAGTCTTTGCCGTACTGGACGAGGTTGTAAAGGAGCATCCGGTGCTCCTAAATCGCGCCCCAACTCTGCACCGGCTTGGCATCCAGGCTTTTGAGCCTCTTCTCGTAGAGGGCAAGGCGATAAAGCTGCATCCGCTGGTGTGCAAGGCCTATAATGCCGACTTCGATGGCGATCAAATGGCGGTTCATATTCCTCTAACCCATGCTGCCCAGGCTGAATGCTGGACTCTTATGCTTTCGAGTCGCAACCTGCTTGATCCAGCAAGCGGAAAGACGATTGTCTATCCTTCTCAGGACATGGTTCTCGGAATCAACTTTCTAAGCCGCCATAGACCGGGGGCAAAAGGCGAGGGCAAGCGATTTTCAAGCACAGATGAGCTCCTTCTTGCCTGCGAATATGGTTCATGCGAATATCAGGCTCTTGTCTATGTGGCAGTACGCAAGGAACCAGTGTGGAATTCCTATGAAAAAGAAGCAGAGCCTTCCAAGAACCACTTCATAAAGACGACGGGAGGCCGCATTCTTCTAAACGAGGCTCTGCCAAAAGAGGTTCCTTACATAAACTATGCAATGACCGATAAAGACATTCGCATGCTGATCGAGCATGTCTATCGGAACACGAGCCCTTTTATCACCGTGAATATGCTCGACACAATCAAAGAAATGGGCTTTAAGTATGCGACTTTCTTTGGCGCTACCATCGGCATGGATGACATCGTCATTCCAAAAGAAAAGGCCGAAATGATAGAGAAGGCCAATAAGGAAGTTGAGGCAATCCAGCAGCAGTATCTTGCAGGCCACATAACTCAAGATGAGCGCTACAACCGTGTCGTCGAGGTGTGGTCAAAGACAAACGAAGAACTCACTGCAGTGATGATGAAGACGCTGGAAAAAGACCGTGATGGCTTCAACAATATATACATGATGGCTAATTCAGGGGCTCGCGGAAGCAAAAACCAGATCCGCCAGCTAGCAGGAATGCGTGGGCTTATGGCTAAGCCATCCGGAGATATAATCGAGCTTCCTATTCGTTCCAATTTCCGTGAAGGTCTTTCCGTCATCGAATTCTTCATCTCTACAAATGGAGCCCGTAAAGGTCTAGCAGACACGGCTCTCAAGACCGCGGATGCAGGTTACCTTACAAGGCGCCTCGTAGATATCGCACAGGATGTAGTAATCAACGAGGATGACTGTGGAACCATAAATGGTTCCATCTATACGGCACTCAAAGATGGCGACGAAATCGTCGAAACACTAGCCGAGCGCATAATCGGTCGCTTTACCCTAGACCCTATCCGCCATCCCATAACTGGCCAGATCATAGTGGGAACCAACGAGGAGATTACCGAGGAGATCTCCGAGGAGATAGAAGAAGCAGGAATCGGAGAAGTCTCGGTTCGCACCGTTTTGACTTGCGAGGCTAAACATGGCGTATGTCGCAAGTGCTATGGCCGCAACCTTGCCAGCGGCAGAACCGTAGATATTGGAGAAGCTGTTGGAATAATTGCGGCACAATCCATAGGCCAACCGGGCACCCAGCTCACCATGCGCACTTTCCATATCGGTGGTGCGGCAACAAAAGCCGCGGAAGAGAACCGAATTTCGCTTCATTACCCAGTATACATCGCAGATATCGAAGGTTCTTATGTAAAGACGGAGCTTGGTCGTCTGCTATTCACTCGCCGCGGATATATCTATGTGAATCGAGTCTTTGGCGTTTTCGATTTTACCGATGAAGATACTCTCCTTGTCAAAGACGGCCAGCGCGTCTTGAAAGATGATTCGGTTATCAAGAAAGCCGATGGTAGCTATATAAAATCCCCGAGCATCTCTTATGCCAAGGTTCTCGGCAACAGACTCTTGCTAATCTCTCAGGAGCAGAAGGTAGAGATTCGAAACGGTTCCGAAATGGTGGTATCGCGCGGTCAGATTCTTCTTGCTAATGAGACTATAGCGACCTTCGATCCCTTTAACGACCCGATAATATCCGAGCATGATGGCATTGTTCGCTACGAAGACATCATAACCGGCGTTACACTGAATGAAGAGATCAACGCCGAGACCGGCAACGTGGAAAAGATCATTGCAGATGCAGGCAACGAGCGTGATACCAAAGAGCCTCGAATAATAATAACCGACGAGGCCGGAAACGATATCGAGACCTATTACCTCCCTGAAGGCGCCTATGTAAACGTCGAGGATGGCGAGAGCGTTCGCGCAGGCAGGATGCTGGCAAAGATTCTAAAGGAAAGTGCCAAGGCTATGGATATCACAGGCGGTCTACCTCGGGTTGGTGAGCTCTTCGAAGCGAGAAAACCCAAATCCCCAGCCGTTCTCGCATTGGTCTCTGGAACTGTTACCTTTGGGGGCACACTCAAAGGCAAGCGCGTAGTCAATCTCCGCGATTCC
>JAAYWE010000320.1 GCA_012516755.1 Treponema sp. | reverse complement strand
CGCGCAGCTCTTGGTAAATTATTCGACCAGAGTGCAAAATGGCGATAAGGTGCTCATTGAAAACTCCAACCTTGAACCGGACTTTACACGCCTTCTCATAGAAGAGGTGCATAGGGCGGGAGCACTCGCTTTCATTTCCTTAAGAGATAGACGGATCGAAAGAACACTCTTTATGGATGCGCCTGAGGAACAGTTCGAACTACAAGCCGAATTCGAGCTCGCTCGCATGGACAAGATGGATGTATATATCGGTTTTACAAGCGTTCGAAATTCATTTGCATGGCAAGACTTACCGGCCAGCAAGATAGAGCTCTACAATAGCCATGTCTGGAAAAAAGTGCACATCGATCGGCGAATACCGCATACCCGCTGGGTTGTGCTGCGCTATCCTAGCGCAGCAATGGCACAGAATGCAGGGATGAGCGAAGATGCATTCGAAAAATTCTATTTCGATGTATGTACAATGGACTATAGCAGAATGTCTCGCGCTATGGATCCGCTTGTGGAGCTTCTTCAGAAGAGCGATAGAGTCAAGATATTAGGCCATGACACCGATCTCGAATTTTCGGTAAAAGGTCTTCCCGCTATCAAATGCGATGGAACTATGAACATTCCAGACGGAGAAGTCTATACCGCGCCGGTTCGTGATTCGGTAAATGGGATACTCAGCTATAATACTCCAAACGAGAAAGATGGCTTTAAGTTCGAGAATATCGTTTTCGAATTCAAAGATGGAAAAATTGTCCGGGCTCGTGCTAACGATACCGAACGAATCAATAAGATTCTTGATATAGACGAAGGAGCTCGTTATCTTGGCGAGTTTTCTTTTGGTATCAACCCTTATATTACCCGCCCAATCCTGGATACGCTTTTCGATGAAAAAATCGCAGGATCTCTGCATATAACACCCGGAAACTCGTACGACGATTGTTTTAATGGCAATCGCTCCGCCCTGCACTGGGATATAGTACTTTTGCAGGATGAAGCTGCGGGCGGCGGAGAAGTATGGATCGATGGTAAACTCATCCGAAAGGATGGACTCTTTACCTTACCTGAGTTGCGAGGATTGAACCCCGAAGCTCTCAAGGGTTAGAGGAGACTAGAGAGCTTACTCTCCATCATCTCCGATCGATTGTGCAGAGCAATCGTTCATGGCCTGAATTGCCAGCTCGTTCTCCTCTTCCGTCTGAGGCTGACGAGCAACATAAGCCTGCCCGTCGTCGCCTAGAATAAAAATGTCTGGTGCCGTAACAGAGCATAGGCCACAGCCAATGCAGGATGCGTCGACATACCATTTGCCTTTTGCGTTTTGAGGAAGGCGATTAGATTTATCCGCCATAATATCTCCTTTGCCGGCAAAGCCGGTTACGTAAATCCAAAATTCGTTTAGCATGATATCATAAGAGAGCAGAGAACTAAAAGCCAAGCAATAAAAAAAACCGGGCCCAGAGCCCGGTTTTTTTAATGAAGATTAAGAAAAGCAACAAAGAAGCTCTGCTAAGAAGCTCAGCTTAGTTGATCTTTACCTCGATGCTCTTGGGAGCAGCTTCAGGCTTCTTTGGAAGCACGACCTGCAGCACACCATTCTTGAAGTGGGCTTCGATCTTTTCAGGATCTACCTCTTCAGGAAGAGTAAAGCTGCGCTGGAATTGGTACTCTCTGCGCTCCCTGCGAATCCACCGCCCTTTCTTGGATTTTTCTTCGCTCTTCTCTCGTTTTGCGGTGGAAAGAATAAGCTGGCCATTCCGGACTTCCAGTTTGATATCTTTTTCGGTTAGGCCGGGAAGATCGGCATCGATGGTGTATTTATCGCCTTCTTCATATACGTCTATGGCTGGAGTGCGGAAGCTCGGCATTAGCCAATCGTCGTTGTTGAAAAGGCTCTCAATAAGATCAAATGGGCTTTTGTCATACAATACCAGATTGTTCATAGTCAACCTCCTACTATTTAGGATCAGCAGGTGTCGATCCACACAGGATCTCATAACCTGTCCGGAGCCCCTTTCGGCGCTCATATATAATATAAGCAAAAAATGTGCCAAATCCAAACAAGTTGACATTAAAATATATTTCATTATATTATAATAAATTGCATGCGATATCTAGACAGCAAGCCTGCTATAAATGTAGATAAAGAGCTCTCATATCGGTTTCAATAAGACATAATCAGAAGAACAGTTCTTGGATTTATATTTCCGATTGATACATTTGTATTGATATGAGCCAGTAGACCTGTATAATAATGATACAGATTGAATCATTGATCTTCTTAGCTATTTGCTGAATCCTATTTGCCAGAATATTCTGCCTTGCGAAAATAGAAGTCATGGAATACACTATATTTGTAAAGTACTTTTAGGAGG
>JAAYWE010000044.1 GCA_012516755.1 Treponema sp. | reverse complement strand
TGTATCTAATCGTCCATATTGCACGACGACTGGAATATCTGCGTTGAGGCGAAGGGCATACTGAGTTTCGCGTGGTAGCTGGATTCCAATTTCTTCTTCCTTGTCCAATCTTAGGCATCGAACACGACGGGCTTTTACGGTGAGGGCAGGTAAGCTGATCGGTTCCTTATCTGTAAAATAAAGCGTAATGATGATAGATGCATCGGAATCGTTCATGTTTAGAATAATGAGGGATTCATGCCCCTTGAGCGGGAAATCGCCCGGCGGCGGTAATTCGAGATCTGGATAGACCCATTGTTTTTTGCCCTTATCTGCCGGCTGGTCTTTCATGGCTTCTCCTATTGCTCCTAAGTTTTGCGGCTCATGCTTGATAGTCGCCTATTAGCGTATCGTCGACAGAAACATATTTGCCCATCGGCTCAGCCAACATTTGATAGGCGGCTATTAGGGCATATTATTGGCACATCCTCTAATCTGTCAGCAAAACCAAATTCATAGCGGAGCGTGATATTACAACCAGCAGTGAGTTGCTTCACATTGCCAAGATTCTTCTCATTAATATAGCCTGTAGGGCCTGCTGTTGAAGGAAGATGGAAGCCGCAAGCGCCTCGATCTTCATTATGAGTTATCCAAATGACATGGTGATCGAGCTCAGGTTTCTGCTGGCGCACCCAGCGAACAGTGCCATCCTCGTAGAGCAAAATTGAACTAGCCTTATGAGCAATGCCCTTATGGTTCAGAATAGCAACCAGTTCGGGTTCGTATTTCGCCTTCTTGTCTATTTGCTTGATAAGAGATGAATCAGCAAAATGAGCTGTAGTTTTTTCTTCTCCATCATCTCTGATAGTGACATGTGAAGAGTCAAAAGGTATCGTGGATAATATCTTTTCAGCCCCAGAAAAGGCGAAATTTATATGGGCCAAATACATATAATCCATAGTTTTAGAAGCAGGGTTATCGAGGAGCACTTCCATGCTTGCCTGCAAGCCGTCTGCCGATATGCTTAGAGAGGGACTGCAATGATATTCCGCTACAAAGGGCACTTTCCAGTGGATATGGCCACAAAGCGAAACAGGACTTTCTGAACCGTTTTCAGGCTCCATTTCAATCCATGCCTCGTCGAATTTCGCTACCGGCAATTCTCCATGATGGAGGTGAGTGTCCTCTGGCCCTGGGTTTCCCATTGCCGTCATTCCGCAGTGAATCAAGAATCCACCATAATTTTGCAAAAAATTCTTTCCATAAGATGGCTCTTCGATAAACCCTTCGAATTTGAGGCTTTTGCCATCAATGCTCCAATCCCATAGCTGCTGGCCTAGATATGGCAGCCAGATGAATTCGCCACGGCCTATCTTTATTCGTAGTGCCTCTACTCCAGTTCTATATCGGAATAGGCTCACGCAGAAGGATGGAGAAGCAAGAATCTCGCGCTCTTTCTCCGAGAACATAGAAGGATCTAACTTCATTATGATGCGTTTGTTCTTTCTCATAGCCACAGCCACCCCAAAGCCTCAATGCCGGAACAGATTATTTCATTGTCGGGATTCTCAGGGTGCTGTATGTTATGGATTATTCGCTTTATTTCGTGGTAAGGGTACATGCAGCTCTTTACTCCGGATTCGCTTACAGGATTGATGTCGAAGAACATATCTTTGACTAGATCGAAATCTTTTTCATTATAATAGAGAATCTCATCCAGGAGGCGCTCTTTTTCTTCTGCCGTAGTTGCTTTCTCGTATTCTAGAGA
>JAAYWE010000319.1 GCA_012516755.1 Treponema sp. | reverse complement strand
TTTCCTGCACCATTTCTTCCTGCGACAAGAAGGAATTCTCCCTCCTCAATCGAAAGCGAGATTGAGTCTATACCGATCCCCTTATCCGGAAAGATGTGACTCAGAGAGACCGCACGAAATAGCTCAGCCATTTGTCTGTTGATCGATATGGCTCATGGCCTTTAGAATTGGTGGAGTCAAAACCGAGGCGAGAATGATCTTTATAATATCGCCAGGGAGAAAGGGGATAACTCCGGTTGCGATTGCTCTTTCCCAGCCAATATCCAATACCGATTTCAGCCAGACTATGCCTGCAGCGTATACAATTATCATTCCGGAAATTCCAGCCAGGATATTGAAAATCCATTTGCCTTTGCCAAGTTTTGATATAAGACCAAAGACGATGACTGCGGGTATGTAGCCGACAAGGTATCCGCCCGTAGGTCCGGCCAATTTAGCAAAGCCTCCAGTTCCTCCAGAGAAAACCGGCAAGCCTACCGATCCCAATATCAAATAGAAAACCACCGAAACAAGACCCCACCATGGTCCCGAAATAAATCCAGCAAGCATAATGAACATATTCTGAAGCACAATCGGTACCGGCGTGCCAGGAATCGGAAATGCAGCATACGCTCCAACAGAAATCAGGGCTGCAAAAAGACATGCCATGATGGCTTGAGAGAGTTTTGCGTTATTGCCTTCCATGGGGCGGACTATGGCCTGAATTCATGGCCTTGGTCAAGTAGATTTCTTTAAGGAACCTCTTGACATATTTATGCAATGGGAGTAAAAAATGATCATGGCGCAAGTAGTATTTGGCTATAATGGCAACTCCCTCAACAATAATAATAATCGCATTCTTGGAGCGGGGCCGGAGCCGAATATATAGGCGAATCGAAGCGCGAAGATTAAAGCCGGTCCCGTTTTTGGGGCCGGCTTTTTTTTAGCGCTACACATTGCGCTCATTTTTCCGAAACTGGAGGTGCAGGGGATGGCGGTTAATTTCTGTTTCCCCGGTGGTAATGGGATTCCGGATTTTAGGCCAGTATTCCGCAATGAACGTCGTTCCTGCGGTTCTGGCGCTACCGCTGAATTCCTCCACAAGGAGAAAAACCATGAAATCATTTGCTTCTTTAGATGCAGCCGGCACATCGATTGGCAGCATATTGGAACGCTTTCAAGCTTCTCTTGCCGATAAAGGACTCTCATTCAATGAGTTTTTATCCGATGCTTATGTCCAAAAATGGAAAGGTGAACAACTTGCCCATGCATTAAAGGTTCGAACAGCCCTTGTACTGGGACTTCAGGAATTCCTGGTTTCTAGAGGAATTCTGAATATAGACAGGGTATCGCTCTCGCCTGTCACAGATCCTCTATGCCATGATGTCGAGCATGTGCCTGTAATTCTTTACCAGGATACGCCTTATAGAACCACACATTCGATGATCTACTCCAAAATGCTCGCTTGTCTAAATCCATATATTGAAGGAATATACATAGACTCGTCCAATATCCGTCTCGAATTGCCCTCCTCAACCTCGAGACACAAATACCTAATCGATTTCTCTCAGATGGATATCGAATTCAAGCGGGCAAAAAGGCTTAGCGAGGACGACTATTTCAATCGGCCAAAAGAGACGACTCAGGTATTAACAAAAGAGCTGGATAGGGCGCTCGACTTTTTCGAGGATCTGATCATCTATGGTGTAAAGAAAATTCTGGTGCTGGCTGCGGAGAGTTTGGGAGCACTTGGAGTCAAGCTCACTGTTCCATCGAAGCCATTTCCAAGATTCTATAGCGATGAAATTGATATGCAGGGTGACTGCAGTTTGGAAGGCAGCTTGGAAGAGCGGCTTGGGCACAAAGCCAAAACACAATTCTTCTGGGTGCTCGGGCTTTTGAGAGAGAACTATGATCTTGTATATCCTTATCTGTCTCGAGACGGGAGAAGACCAGAAAAGAAAGATATCTCTCCAAGGCAGGTATTCAATTACGATTTATGCGCTGCGC
>JAAYWE010000318.1 GCA_012516755.1 Treponema sp. | reverse complement strand
TGGCATGAACACACCGACATTAAGTCCTTTGATTGGTTTCACTTGTATTTGAACACCTGTTTTTCCATCTAGACTACCAAAGCTATTGTATGGAGTAGCCCAAGCGGCATCATTGAGCAAACCCGCTTTAAACGTAGCCATGTTGTTGAAGAGGTTCCCCCATACAACTGCATGAGTGATGCTAAACGCAGTGGTCGTTGCATCATTGGTCTGAAGGCGGAAATGAACACCAAAATCACCATTAGTGTAATCTGCATTGAGCCTCAACCTTGAAGCTTTGAGATATAGGCTGTCAGTTCCATTGTCATACTGAAAACCGGTGTTGAGCAAACCACTCCATTTTAGAACAGGAGCTGGTGCTTCTTCCGCATACACTGCGCCAACCATTGCAATTGTGAGAAGCAAGACTATTAGCTTCTTCATGTCTTATCCTCCTTACTAAATAGATTGGGGGCCTTGCCAACGGCTTGGTTATCCCCACTCTAAGTTCGTTCAAAAGTATATATCGGCACTTTTTATAATGTCAAGCACATTTTGCTTATGTTTTTTCATAAAAAATAAAGATTCTATTTTGCCAGATAGCGCATTTACGCGCTCTATGAGCAATTACCGAAGATTTAAACTATGCTCATCATTTGGAATCTGACAAGCACCCCGATCTTGGGATGATTCACCTGAAATAACTCTCTTTATCACCTCCTTTTCAAATACAAATGCCATTATATCACTATTATCGGAGCAATGTAAGCCAATATTAACCTTTTACCCTGCTCTTCCATGGTTTCTCTTCTACTGTACTGCTTTTATGGAATGCGTGCCACGATATCCTTGAGCCAGGGCTTTTTCTCGAGATCGCGTTGCAGGCCTTCGGCTCGCGCCCTATTCACATAATCGCGGTTTTCGAAATAGTAGCGATAATTAGTATGAACATCGTAGGTTCCATTTATAAGCGCAACCGTATCTTCTGTCATAACCAGTTCTTCATCGGTCGGGATGATAAAGATCTTGACCTTCGAGCTAGTCCCTGTAATGTCAAGTTCTGCGTTGCGACACATGGCAAGGGCATTTTTCTTTTCATCAATAACGATTCCTATCTCCTCAAGGCCTTGAGTTGCCAGATTGCGTATAACAGGGCTCATCTCTCCTACTCCTGCAGTAAAAACAATCGCGTCTACATGACCAAGAGCCGCGTAGTATGCGCCAATGTATTTCTTTATTCGGTATGCTTCTACCTGCTGTGCCAAGATGGCCGCAGGATCGCCTTTTTCTGCTGCATTTGCCACATCGCGGCGGTCTGCCCATTTTGCGGTAATGCCTAGCACACCCGATTCTTTGTTTAGCTTTTTCTCGATATCCGCAGCGGTCATTCCAGTTTTTCTCATTATGTGAAAGATGATTCCCGGATCAACATCGCCGCTTCTAGTTCCCATTACAAGACCTTCGAGCGGGGTCAACCCCATGGAAGTATCGTAAGAACAACCGTTCTTTACGGCGTTGATAGATGCCCCATTGCCAATATGGGCTATTATGAGATTCGTCTCGAATGGGTCTTTGCCGAGCAGCACGGCTGCGCGCTTAGCATTGTAGAGAAAGCTCGTTCCATGGAATCCATAGCGGCGAACCATGTATTTTTCGTACCACTCGCGCGGTAGCGCATACATATAGCTCGAGGCTGGCATGGTTTGGTGCCAGGCGGTATCCATAATTGCGCATTGCGGCACATTGGGGAGTATTGTTGTGGCCGCTTCTACACCCATGAGGTTTGCTGGATTATGAAGAGGCGCGAGTTCGTTGAGAGACTTGAAGGTTTCCAGGAATTCTCCATTTATTATGGAAGATTTGGCAAACTTCGAGCCACCGTGGACCATGCGATGGCCAACCGCCTTGATCATCGAAAGATCAGAAATAACACCGACTTCTGGGTCGACAAGAGTCTTGAGAATGAGCTCGATGGCCACTACATGATTGGGGCATTCATGCTCGACCTCATAATCGGGCCTGTTTCGGACCTTATGGGTGATAAAAGAGCCACCGATAGTGACACGTTCTACGATTCCATTTGCGAGCACATCCTTCTTCTCCCAATCATAGACCTGATATTTGACTGAAGATGAACCACAGTTGAGCGTTAAGATAACCATTTTAAGACTCCTGAGGAGATATAATTTCAGCCAGTATAGCACTGTGCATAGGACTGCGCAATAAATTAACAAAATTGCAAAATTACCTTTGCACAAAATTATTGTGCATCCTAAAAGCGGGCTCTATTTCGAAATTTCTCAGCCGCCTACGACAAGCTCAATGGCGATCATGGTAACAATGTACATAATCGGCGTAATCCGGCCGATAATGCGATGTGTTTTCTTCAAGCTCGCGATTCTTTGCTTATCCTTTGACTTGAAAATCGAAAATCCCAGAATTGGCTCGATTATGAGCAATACCAGGGTGAGCAGTCCAAGGAGGTGATGCACAAGCGGCAACTGTACTCCATACCCAGGAGTTACCATGATAATCGCTACTATAATTCCAATGA
>JAAYWE010000317.1 GCA_012516755.1 Treponema sp. | reverse complement strand
GAGATCGTGAAGATATTCGACTTTTCATCAATGGTGGCCGACAGATTATTGGAGATAGCTTTTCTTACCTCTGCTACCTTTGGCTCCTTCATCTTGTAATGCTCGGCAAAATTGAACCTTTCATTGAGCCTATCGAGCGTTGTGTTGGAAGTAGCCAGTACTTTTGCAAGCTGCTGATTCGCATTGCCTCCTGCTGAGACTCCCGCCATGCCTGCAAGGCCCGAGAGCCCCGACGATGATAACAATGACGAAAGGCTGCTTGTGGTCCCCGATGAAATAAGCATCGTCGCCTTGGGTGTGTAGACATTCGGCAGATAGCTCTTGTCGGGAGGCATAAGCAGCGAACCTATCGAATAAGCGAGCGAACCAAAGGCTACGAGGCCGGTTATGGCAATTACGAGCCACTTGCGCTTCCAGAGCACCGCGACAAGATCGAGCAGGCTAATCTCATCGTTGTCTCTGTTTTTCTCTTGGCTACTCTGTGCGACCTGACCTTCCATTTCTAATTTCTGATCTGACATTCCTTCCTCTCTGGGTTTCTAATTATATTACATCATCGACGCATCTTCGTGCAGTCCTGTTTAGCAGGTTGGGAAACAGGCAAATTGGCCATGCCATATTCGTACAGGGCTTCCTGCCAGGGCTGGCGGCGGATGACGGTGAAACTTTTGGTAAGGCGCTGTGCAGCAAGAACGAGCCTGGGTGGTCGGGGGACACGATTGGGAAACGAGGATGCGGAGCGCTCAATCACCCGTACCACCTTGAATGTCGGATTTCGTCGCTTGGCGAGCGCATACCAAGCTCTGGCAAATTCCGCAAGGGAAGCTTCCCCTAGATCCGCATAATGATAAATGCCTCCTGGCCTTGGAGGTAACCAGGGGGCCAAGGGGAAGAGCCTTGTGCTCGGATAGCTATCGAGAATGGCCACATCGAGGAGCGCCCGCGCGAGATTTTTAGTATAGATTGGCGACACGATTTCAGCCTTTGCCTCGGGTACTGTTACCTGCTTGCCAGTTTCGAGGCTACGATTGAGGGCAGCACAGAGCCAGGAGGACTCAAAGCTATTCGGCAGGTCCCCGAAGAGCCAGCTTGTCCGGATAATGAATGCATCGGGACAGACTGCGCGCAGCATGGCCTCTGCTTCAAGCTGAATGCGGCCAAGGTCATTGACGGGATTCGTTCTATAGGTTTCGGAATATCCCCTTGACTTGAGCTGGCCTGAGAACACCTGGGCAGGAAAGATCACCACAAAGCGCGCGTGCTTCTCCGCTGCCAGAGCTCCGAGGGATAGGGGAAGCTCGATCATCCGCCTCCGAAGCTCGCCTGGCTGCGCTTCGCGATAGTCGGGATCGAAAACCGCGCCACAATACAGGATAAGAGAAAGCCTATCAAGTCCTTTACCGAAGACACAGAGTCCTGCGATATCTTCTTCCGCACAGGGAGCATAGGAGACGAGAGCGCCGCAAGACTGAAAGAAAGCGCCGACTTGACGGCCAAGGCCATTCCAAGTGCCCACCACCCAGACAAGACCGTGCGGCTCTGCTTCCCGCGGATCAACGTAGGGCTCGCCGAGGAAAGCTTCGGCAGGATATTCAGAATTTTGCATGATATAGGGGGTTTTTTGACCGGATGAACTGGATAATTTTTTAACAGGATGAAACAGGATGTACGGGATTAGAACAAGAGCTTTAATCCGTAGCGGCTATATTTTGTCGCCTGGCTATCGTAGGTAAGGAAATAGTAGTCGGATTTTATGGCTTGCCATATCATGATTCTGTCAAAGGGGTCCCGATGTTCTATGGGGAGCTTGTAGTAGCCGATGAGTTCGTCGTTCATGAGGCGGCGGCACTTCAGGTCGCTCTTTTTGATTTCCTGATAAAAATCTTCTGGCGTTATGCCTTGTAGACTAAGTTTGCCGAGCCCGTATTTAATCGATATTTCCCAGAGGCTCACCTGGCTAAAGAAGAGCTCATTTTCAGGGCTCACGAGTTGATCGTAGATGCGTTCCTCGATCTTTGAGGTGTCGATAAAACACCAGAGCAAGAAGTGCGTATCGAGAAGAATATTCATAAGTCGAGCAATTCTTCTTCAGTGATTTCCCAATCGTCGCGAAAGGAGACTGTTGCCTTGCCTTCCAAGGTGCCGAGCCTGCGGGCCTTTATTTTCTTGTACTCGTTGATAGGCACAATCACCGCAATGAGTTCTTTTCTCCGGCCAAAGGTGATAGCGATTTCCTCCCCCGCCGCAACGTCTTTAAGAAGAGAAGAGAATTTCGACCGCACCTCAGCAACAGGTAAGTTTTTCATAGTTTCAAAATAGCGCAATAGAACAACATAGTCAAGTTGTACAAATTGATATTTTTGACGGGATGAAAGGGATAATGTCTTGATAGGATGTCAGGATGATGCAGCATGAACTGGATACTTTTTTGTAAAGCAGGGAAAGGACGTTATATTTCTTGTCGCTCATGAATG
>JAAYWE010000316.1 GCA_012516755.1 Treponema sp. | reverse complement strand
TTCCTGTCGATGCTCATCTGCCTTTTGCTATAATGCTCTTTGCCACGGCCTTCTTCATTCCCTTTGCCTCGCCCAATGTGCTATCATCCTTCTATGATGTTACCGAGCCTGAAATTCGAGCCACAACCAATGCCGTGGAGAATTTTGTCGAAACAGCCGGATCCGCTCTTGCGCCTCTAATGGCGGGTATCATCGCGGACAAGAGTACGCTTGGTAATGCTATCCTCTTGATATGCGTTGGAGCATGGGCGATCTGTTTTGCCTTCTTTATCTTTGCGGGACGGTTCATTCCAAAGGATATAGCGGATCTTCGCGAAAAGCTGAGGGAGCGAGCCGTGGAGAGCGCATTATAAAAGCATGTTAGGTTTAGCGCGATTAGTGATACGAACCTTGTATACGACAATGAAGCGGATAGAAACTTGACATCATCCTCAGCTCATGAAAAAATCGAATTGCTCGGCTTTGCCGAAACGGAATTAGAAGGAGCGGAAAGATGCGTAACAATTGCAAGCTTTTTTTGCTGGTCGGTATTGCTCTTATATTAGGAGGAGCCGCCTTTGCTCAGGGTACTCTTCCTGCAGCAGGCCCGAATTTAACTATCGGTCTGGTCATGGTTGGCCCTTACAACGACCATGGATGGAGTCAAGCGAACTATGAGGGCGTTCAGTATGTGCTCCGGAAAGTGCCTGGAACCAAGATGGTCTATATCGACAGAGCCAATACGGCAGACAGACCCGGCACTACCGTGTCGCAACTCGGCGAGAGCCTTATGGCACAGGGTGCAAGGCTCATTATCTTCAGTTCTGACGATATGACAGACGAGGCTATCAAATTCGCCCAGGACCATCCTGACATCTTTGTAATCCTAACATCCGGCTCTCAGCAGTGGAAAGAAGGCAAGAATTATCTGCCTCTACCAAACATGGTCAATATAATGGGCAAAATGGAGTATATGAAGATGGTAGCCGGTGTGGCTGCTGCGATGACTACCAAGACCGGCAAAATCGGCTACCTTGGCCCTCTTATCAACGACGAAACAAGGCGTCTAGCGGCTTCCGCTTATCTTGGTGCTCGTTATGCCTGGGTCAATTACCTGAAGAAAGATCCCGCTAAACTTAGCTTTAAGGTCACCTGGATAGGATTTTGGTTCAATATCCCTGGTGTTACCTCAGATCCAACCCAGGTTGCAGATGACTTTTACAATTCCGGGTACGATGTCGTGATTTCTGGTATAGATACGACAGAAGCAGTTGCCGAGGCCGTAAAATATAATGCCCAGGGCAAACAGGTATGGGCTATTCCCTATGATTATGCGAAGGCTCTAGATGAGGGCAAGAATGTCAGCCTTGGTGTACCGTATTTCAACTGGGGTCCAGCCTATGCCAATGCCGTGAGATCCGCAATGAATGGTACATGGAAGAATCACTTCGAGTGGAATGATCCGGACTGGAAGGACATCAATAATCCGGATACCTCAGCAGTGGGTTTTATCAAAGGATCGCTCTCCAAAGAAGCTTCCGCCGCAGTCGACAAATTCATCGATGAGCTAGGCAAGGGACTCAATCTGTGGGTTGGGCCACTTAATTATCAAGATGGCACGGTATTCTTGAAAAAGGGAGAAAAAGCAACAGATCAGCAGATCTGGTACCTGCCACAGCTCTTGCAGGGCATGGAAGGACAATCAGTATCGAAGTAATTGTCTTCTTTATTTCATATAGTAGAGAGCTTTTTCTCTAGTATGTCGGAGGCATAAGCTGACGGTCCTTGGTCGGCTTGCCTCCGCGCTCTATTTTTGACATGCTTCAGACTTGAATTGACGCTCATTGCTTCAATCCTAAATGAGCGAGATCAAATAGACTAGAAGAAGGATTCAATGCAGGTCGAGTTTCGTGGAATAACAAAGTGCTTTGGCCCATTGCGAGCAAACGACGATATTTCATTCATAATTCCCTCCTCTACCATTCAAGGCCTTCTGGGAGAGAACGGGGCAGGTAAAAGCACTCTCATGAAGATACTCTCGGGCTATTACAGCTCTGATGCCGGCGAAATCTACTTAAATGGCAAAAAAGTCGATATCTCTTGTCCCGGTGATGCCATAGATTTGGGAATCGGTATGCTCCATCAAGATCCATTGGATTTCCCGCCTCTCAAGGTAATCGACAACTTCATTCTCGGTAAAAAAGGAGGCATTCTGCCCAACCGAGGTTCTGCAATTAGAGAGTTCGAAGAGCTTGCAGACCGCTTCGATTTTTCGATAGATCCAGAAGCCTATGTGGATTCTCTTACCGTGGGCGAGCGCCAGCAGTTAGAGATATTGCGTCTTTTGTGGTTAGGCGCTCGGGTGCTTATTCTCGATGAGCCCACAACCGGCATAAGCCTGCCACAAAAAGAAAAACTCTTTGCCACTCTGAAAAAACTAGCAGAACAAGGCATGACCATTCTTTTTGTATCTCATAAGCTCGAAGAAGTGGAGCAGCTTTGCGACAGGGCTATCGTCCTTCGACAGGGAAAGCTGATTGGAGCTATGGATCCGCCTTTCAATACCAAGGCGCTTGTCGAAATGATGTTCGGTAAAGAGATAGAACTCGAATACAGGGCTAAGCTATCAATAGGACAAAAAGTGCTGCACGCAAAAAGTATCTGCCTGGAAGGAACTAGAATAAATATAAAGGGAGTCGATCTGGAAGTTAGGGCTGGCGAGGTTATCGGTCTTGCAGGTATGGAAGGTTCTGGCCAGACTATGTTTCTTAGTGCCTGTGCCGGGCTTACTCAACCCGTCGGCGGCTCACTCTGCCTTGGCGAAGAAGACAAAGATATGACAGGCCGCTCTTATCTGGAGTTTCTCAAGCATGGCGTTGCTTACCTACCCGCGGCAAGGTTGGAGCAAGGACTAATCTGTGGGCTTACTCTGATGGAGCATTTTGTGCTTTCGGAAAAAATGCCCGGTTTCTTCATCGATCGCAAAAGATCGGAAGAGCTTACAAAAGAGCGCATCGCTCTCTACAACATAAAGGGAGCACCCGACAGCCCAATTGAATCGCTTTCCGGGGGTAATCAGCAGAGAGCTCTTCTTGCACTTCTGCGAGATCATCTCGAGCTCATATTGGTCGAGCATCCAACACGAGGTCTTGACTACGAATCGACAATCTATATTTGGGGCAAGCTCAAACAGAGATGTGCTAACGGAACCGCAATAATCTTCATCTCTTCGGATCTCGAAGAAATCCTAACATATAGCGATAGAGTCCTCGTGTTCTTTGCAGGCAAGGTTACGCCGCCACTTTGTGCAGAAAAGCTCAATGTGGAGCGTTTGGGCCGACTCATAGGTGGTAAGGATTGGGAAAACCTGGAAAAGGAAGCTGTTTATGCCGTCTTTGCGTGAAAAAAAGGCCAGTGGCGTTCTATTTCAGATTGCAGCTGTTTTATTCGCACTGTTGATTACATCTATCGTGCTTCTTCTGGCTAATGTCGAACCCTTTTCTGCCTATAAAGCCATAATCTTAGGAGCAGTAGGTTCCTGGGATTTGATGAGCAATGTTCTCGTTTCCTGGGTGCCTTTGCTCCTGGCAACCTCAGGGCTACTTTTGACCTTTACGGTGGGCTTGTGGAACATTGGAATAGAGGGCCAGATTACGCTTGGCGCGATATTTACGACTTGGGCTATGCGGCTTTTGCAGAACTCCGAATGGAATCCTTCACTCATTCTGGTCATTGCGATCTTTGCTGGGATGTTAGGAGGAATGCTATGGGCTATGCTCGCGGGTGCGCTCAAGACTTTCGGAGGAGTAAATGAGATTTTCGGAGGCCTTGGACTCAACTTTGTAGCGACAGCTCTCAATATCTGGCTAATCTTTGGACCATGGAAACGTCCTGGTGTTGCTTCGATGTCAGGTACTTTGCCCTTCGACCGCTCCCTATGGATGCCAATCGCTACTGGTTCATCTAGGCTAACGCCTACAACTATTGTCATGGCTATAGTCGGTATCTTGATTGTCTATGTGTTGCTTGAGAACACCTATTTTGGTCTAAAGCTAAAGGCAGTAGGCAAGAATCCAAGGAGCGCATACCTGCTGGGTGTTCCGACCTGGCAGCACATGATGGCGTCTTTCGCCATCTGCGGTGTTTTTGCAGGCCTTGCCGGAGCAGTGCAGGTTACCGCCGTTTACCACCGCCTTATCCCTTCGATTTCATCGGGCTATGGTTATTTGGGGCTTATGGTAGCCATGTTAGTAGGGTATAAGGCAAGTCTCGCGGCTCCGGTTGCCTTGTTCTTCGCTGCTCTGAATGTCGGCTCTATTCAGTTGCCTATCATCCTCAGGTTGGATTCTTCATTGGCCGGAGTGCTTCAGGGAACGCTTGTTCTTTGCGTCCTTCTTGGACAGGGTTTCCGCGCTAAGTTTCTAAAGAAAAAAAGGACAATGCAATGAACGATTCTGCGATTCTAATAAGTATCGGTGGGGTGCTCGCTTCGGCTGCGCCTATCATCTTTGCTGTCATTGGTGAGACAATCTCCGAACGGGCAGGAGTGCTGAATCTTTCCATGAATGGGTTGATTCTAATCTGCGCAATGGGTAGTTTTGCGGTGGCTCTGGCGACTGATAGCTCGATCTTGGGTTTTTTGACAGGAGCAGCGATAGGAGCTCTTGTCTCGCTCATAGTGGCTTTTGCAAGCCTGACTCTTTTGCAGTCTCAGGTAGCTGTCGGCTTTGTGTTGGCAATGCTATGCAAGGATTTGTCTTATTTTCTTGGCAGCCCAATCATGGGAAAGGTAGCACCACGTATCTCACAGGTACCTATTCCTTTGCTCGAACGAATTCCAATTCTTGGCCCCATATTCTTTCGCCAGGATATGATGACATATCTTTCTTTTGTGCTGATTGTGCTTGCGTGGTTCTTTATCTTTAAGACCAAGCCCGGCCTCATTCTACGAGGCATAGGA
>JAAYWE010000315.1 GCA_012516755.1 Treponema sp. | reverse complement strand
GTGTTCGGTGTCTGCAAAGCTAAAGCCACTTGGTCATTAGAAACCTATCTCGATGAGGAATCAAAGACTATCGAAACAAGAGTAAAATCTGAACCAGTTTTGCTCTTGATTTCAGGGGGCGTCGATTCGACGGTCACTGGAGCTTTTTTGCTGAGATGCTTGAATCCTGAACAGGTCCACCTCTTATATATAGACACAGGTCTCATGCGAAAAGCGGAGAATGAAGAGGTCATGTTAAATCTGAGCCGCCTTGGAGCTCGACATCTGGAAACTGTCGATGCGGAATCTCGATTTCTCGAGGCGCTCAAGGGTGTTTTAGACCCTGAACAAAAGAGGCGCATAATTGGCGATATGTTCATACGAGTTCAGGAAGAAGCTGTTCAGCGCCTTGGAATTCCCAATGCATTTCTCGCCCAGGGGACGCTCTATACAGATTTGATCGAATCAGGCAAAGGGATCGGCGACAAGGCTCAGGTAATAAAGAGTCATCATAATGTGCGCAGCCCTCTTATCGAAAAGAAGAGAGCAGAAGGACGAGTTATCGAGCCTTTGGATAAGCTATACAAGGATGAAGTTCGAGCTCTTGGAAGGGCATTAGGCTTGCCTGAAGAAATTGTAGGTCGACATCCTTTTCCTGGTCCGGGGCTTGGTGTGAGGATTCTGGGTGAAGTAACAAAAGAGAAATGTGACATCCTGCGAGAAGCGGACAGTATCTATATCGAAGAACTTAGAAAGCGAGGGCTGCATGAGCAGATATGGCAAGCTTTTTGCGTGCTTCTTCCTGTTCGTTCGGTAGGTGTAATGGGAGATGAGAGGGTTTATAGGTATGTAGTTGCACTTCGGGCTGTCAGGAGCGAGGATGGCATGACTGCTCAACCATTTGCCTTCGAAATGAAAGATCTTTTCGAGATATCCGCATGTATCACGAATCAGGTACCTCAGATTGGCAGAGTTGTCTACGACATATCCTCCAAACCGCCTGCAACTATCGAGTGGGAGTAAGCATAATAGATCCTAACCCTCAGATTTGAGCTTCTCAACACTGTAAATGCTCTTCTGGGTATTCGCATAGGCTTCCATCAGGTAAGCGAAGCACCCAGCTGTCATTCTTTCGCTCGACTATTCCTTCAGGGAGGTATACTTTTCCTCCTCCACCCGGTGCATCCACCGAGTAACGCGGCAGTTCCAAACCTGATAATTCTCTCTTCAGCTTTTCGTAGATGATTAACCCTTGAGAAAGCGGTACACGGAAATGTGCGGTACCGATGGCTAGATCTCCTTGAAAGAGATAGTAGGGATGAATGCTATGTAGGTTAAGAATAGAGAAAAGCTCGATCAAAGTCTCTGCATTGTCATTGATTCCCCGCAAAAGGACCGTCTGACTATGAAGCGGTATACCGGCTTTGAGGATAGATTCCGATTTATCCAAGAATTCAGGGCTCAATTCTCGCGGGTGATTGATGTGGAGCATAATTTGAAGAGGGCGCAGCTCTGACAACAGGGAAATGAGGTTATCGTTTATTCTCTTAGGCAGCACGATGGGCGCCCTTGTGCATAGCCTAATCAATATTGGTCTTTCGACCGAGCGGATCGCGGATAGAAGCCTCTCAAGCTTCTCATCGGATGCAATTAGCGGATCTCCACCCGAAATCAGTACTTCGCGGATCTCCGGATGTGACCGAAGGAGCAATATCAGCTTATCGATCGTAGAATCATCTATGAATTCTAGTTCCGAGGGCAAAAGCGAACGCCTATAGCAATGCCGACAGAAGAGAAAGCATTGACCGGTCGCCCGCACAAGTACGCGGGAGCGATAATGCCTTATAACACGGTTGGCAATCGAATGACTTTCTTCTCCAAGTGGGTCGCATCTATCCCAGG
>JAAYWE010000314.1 GCA_012516755.1 Treponema sp. | reverse complement strand
ACGGTAGAACAGGTGTTTGGGAATCCGCTTCATCCTTATACAAGAGGTCTTTTGGGTTCTCTCCCTGATTATAGCAAAGGCTCTCCTCGTCTCCGGCCAATACCCGGGCTTATGCCCGATCCAACCAATTTGCCAAAAGGATGTTATTTCAGCCCGCGATGCCCTAATGTAATGCCTGAGTGTCACGAGGTTCATCCGCAAAACACTTCTATAGAAGGCCATTTGGTGAAATGCCATCAGTGTCAGGAGAATTTGCATGTTGAATAATCAATCTGAATTGCCCATTTTGCGAGTAAAAAACCTCAAAAAATACTTCCATGTTGCTAGAGGGACTCTCCATGCAGTGGATGACATTTCCTTCGATATAAAAAGGGGAGGAACACTTGGTATGGTCGGCGAATCCGGTTGTGGCAAATCTACTACTGGAAGATTGCTTGTTCGCCTTCATGAATCAGACGGAGGTTCTATCAATTATGGCGGAGTTGAGATTACAAAAGCTCCGCAAAAGGAAATGAAGACACTGCGCACCAAAATGCAGATGATTTTCCAGGACCCATATTCCTCTATCAATCCTCACCATACTGTTGCATCGATCATCGGTGAGCCGCTCAAGATATATAAAAAGGTAAGAAATATGCAGGAATATGAGGAAAAAGTGCGATCGCTCATGGAAACTGTCGGTCTAGCTGATAGATTGTATGATGCCTATCCACATGAATTAGATGGAGGCAGAAGACAGCGTATCGGCATTGCGCGTGCCCTTTCCCTTGAACCTCAATTCATTGTCTGCGATGAGCCAGTATCTGCCCTGGATGTATCGATTCAAGCACAGATACTCAACTTGCTCATGGATCTTCAGGACTCTTTAAACCTAACATATCTTTTTATTACTCATGATCTCTCGGTGGTAAAGCACATATCTGATGAAATTGTTGTGATGTACCTTGGGCAGATCGTAGAGAAAGCAAACACCGATGAGCTTTTTAAGCATCCAATTCATCCCTATAGCAAGGCTCTGGAATCGGCTATTCCTATTCCAAGACTCAATGCCAGAAAGGAACGGATAATTCTAAAGAGCGAGGTTGTGTCGCCAATAGATCCAAAGCCAGGTTGTCGCTTTGCACCGCGCTGTAATTATGCCGTCGCAGCTTGCAGCGAATCTGATCCTATTCTCAGAGAAATATGTCCAGGTCGTTTTGTGGCCTGCCATCGCGCAGAAATGTTTGTCTGAAAGTCAGTTCTAGCGCTAACAGAGCTGGTGAAATCGATGGTACCCATTTTTGACATGCATGCTGACATCATAATGGATATATTGCGAAGGGAAGACATCTCTGATGAGAATTCAGTGCTTTTGAGATTCAAGCAGCATATTGATAGAATGAAAAGGGGAGTTGTCCAGGGTGCTGTCTTAGTCGATTGTCGCATGGCTGGAGAATCCGCCGAAACAAAGAACTTCGAAGAATTCATAGCGATAAGCAAAATATTGCGGTCACATCAAGATGAATCATATCTGATTGCAACGTCTTCTGAAGAATTCGATAATTCAATTAGAGATGGGCGATGGGTTGGAATCCTATGCTATGAGGGCTTGCGCGCGGCGAATGGCAATCTTTTATGGCTAAAAAGATTATATAAAGAAGCAGGCCTTCGAATTGCCATGCTAACTCATAACGATAGCAATGCATTTGGGACTGGAGCCGCCGATCCAAACGGAAACCCCGGATCGAAGAACCCTCTTGGCTTAACAGAAGCGGGACAAAAAGCAGTGGAGCTCATGAACGAGATGGGAATTCTCATAGATCTGTCGCATGCAAGTCCTATGACAAGGCGAGATGTCCTATCGTATTCGAAAAAGCCTGTCATGCTGTCTCACACATCGAGCGCAGAAGTATATGACAATGGCAGAAACCTTTCGGATAAAGACATAAGAGAAATAGCTGAGCATGGAGGGTTGATAGGATGTATGACAAGCCCAGCCGCGTTGGCTGACATAAGAGACAGAGCCAATCATACTCTTGAGAGGTACATGCATCATTTGCGGCATATGATCGATGTGGCTGGCGAAGATCATGTGGGACTGGGCTTGCATTTCTGTGAATACTTATATACACAAGAAGAATATCCTCCAGTCGAGGGCTTGGAAGACGCATCGAAGGCTGGTGTAATTCTCAAGGAAATAAGTAAATGGGGCCTTTCTACCTATCAAATCGAAAAAATCGCATATCGCAATTTTGCTAGGGTTTTCAAAGAAGCGACTGACTGAATTAGTCTTTTCCCGGCATATAATGAAAAAATAACGAGATATATTAGCGAAACGAAAGCAAATGGAAGTCTGTGCCTAATGCGGGATCTGGCTATAAATATACATCTTAGCCGACCTCGATAGGCACTAGCAGATCTTTTCTGCGCAAGCGATTAATGTATTCGACGTTTTTTTCGAGTATCATAGCCAGAAGGCGCTCTCCCTTTTCCTTTGTTGCGAGAAGTGAATCTCCATTCATGGCATTTGGATAGCGCTCCGCGACCTGATCAGGTGTAGCCATTGGAAGAGAAAACGCCTTTTTCATATGTGTACTTCTGGATTGCCTATCGACCAAAGTGGCATCGATTGCCATAATAACCGAAGTCTCGTCTTCTCCTGCGTGGCCTTGAGAACTGCAAATGCTGAGTATCTCCTTGGAGAATGTTGCCCACCAACTGATTACCATCGCCGAGGCTCCTGCTTTGGCTATCCGGTCACAAGCAACGGTCAACATAGGAATATTGCCACCATGACCATTCATAAAAACAATATTCTTAGCTCCCCAGCTTGCAAAACCTTTTGCTACTTCGGAATAGATAGATATGAGAAGCTCTGCAGGAAGATGAATGGTGCCAGAAAAAGCATTCAAGAGCGGCGTGTAACCATAGTTTATAGAAGGAGCGATAAGGACTTGATCTCCCATGGCAGAATCCAGGTCTTTGCAAAGACGCTCCGGGATAATGATATCTGTT
>JAAYWE010000043.1 GCA_012516755.1 Treponema sp. | reverse complement strand
CCGGAAAGCGGTCTGGTATCTTTTTTCAAACCACAAGATGTCGACAATATCGGGCATCGAACTTTGTATATTCGCCCCAGAAAGGTACTGACTACAGGCCTGCAAACCGTCAGGATCGAAAGCATCTGCATTCCATTTGGCTTCGATCGCGAGAGGAGCCTTCCCCTCGCCCTCGATTACAAAATCCACCTCGTGTCCCTGCTTGTCGCGCCAGTGCATGATATCCTTGTGCTGAGTAACCGCCGCAATTTCATTGAGCACAAGATGCTCCCACATGAAGCCTTTTTCTTTCGGGGGAATCTCGTGCAGCCCTTGAGCCCACGCCACAAAACCTGTATCAAAGCCGTAGACGCACGGCGTTGCAACAATTTCTTTAGTATTTCCGCCGTGATATGGCCTTACGACGTATACAAGATGTGTCGCTTCCAGAATCGACAAGTAGTTGAGAATCGTTGTTCTACTCACTCCACAGGACGTTGCAAAACTCGACGCATTGAATCGCCCACTGCTCTGAGCAAAAAGAAGTTCCGCAAATTTGAGAAACGAATTCCAAGTTTGACGAAATGCAATATCGACTTGCGTTTAGCCTGACCAAATGCAAATAGACTAGACAAATAGGAAATGATACCAGACTACTCTATCTGTTAGTGCATGGGCACTCTATCAATTTTTTGCGTGTCTGCAGAGCGGATAAACAGATTGCATTTGCTAATACTGCAAAAATATTTTTAAAATCTGGCGACTTTTTATTATGGATTATTGCTACGAGCATACAGGGTCTCTTCCTCTTGGTGGGCTAAAAAGCGCACTAGCCCAAGGAAGCTTAAAAAAGAGGAAAAACGCCCTCTTAGCTTGCCGCGGCCGAAACACGCTGGTAAGCATTACAAGGGTTTTGTAGGGCAAGCGCGCACGGATGCAGGGTTGCGCTAGTCAAAAATGTTCATTTTGTGAACATATAAACAGCTTGGTATACAAGCACGCACTGATGCAGGGTTGCAGGATGCAGGGGCCCAGCTTAACTCTTGCCCAAAAGAATGTTCATTTCGTGAACATTCCACAGCGTAGTATAGCTTCGACGAGAAATCAAGAATCATTAGCAAAATTATATAAAAAATCAAAACTAGTATCTATACAAATGTATAGTTTCAAATTATCTATAATCAAGAGAATCCTGTCAAATAATGATGGATTGCAGAATAATAATGGATTACAAGATAGGATTTATACAGGATGAAGGGTTAGAGAGCAATGAACTGGATGGTATATGTTTAGGAGCGGCTGAAGGAAGCAGATCGAGCATGAGCCAGGGCACAGCAGCCGACGTGGTTAGCCACCAGAAAACGCGATGCACCGCGAGTGCGAGTGGCCGGCTGAGCGCATGGCAGCGCGAAGGTCGGAGCCAGGCGAGGTTGCGCGGCTTGATTTGGCGGCTGTCCGGGCCTAGGGATATCGGGGCTTGGATAGCGCTAGGTTTTTAGTCGACAAAACCCGTAGCGGCATAGTTTTCGCTGTAAATTTACATCTTGAGGAATTCAAAAAGGCCTGTATAATAGAAATCGAAATTCTATTAGATATGGGAGGTTCTTATGAAATTGCCAAAAGCAAGTTATTTGACGGGTGGTTTGCTTCTCTTATTACTGTTGTTCTCGGCTTGTTCACTATATCCGGATCTGACCTTTGAAGATATCAAAGGCGAGTGGGAACTAGATTCTGAAATTGTCTTTAACAATTACCATCTCAGTTCGATCCATCTAAGCATACTAGAAATGGACGGCGATAGATGGTGGGATCTTGGGTGGACAAGTGATGGCTGGATCGACTGGTTTAGTAGTTCCACTGATGAGGACATTGGCGAATTCGAAGGAAATGTCTATAAGGGCAAGTATGTTTATTGGCAAGAAAGCGTACAGTTTCAACACGAAATAACTGTGACCTTCTCACTTTCGAATGATGGCCTTTTGACTGCTGAATTCGTGGGCGATGGACCGCTTAATGGTCTTGTTCTTCAGCAATTACAGAAAATACAAATCTAATAATGAATAAAAAGGAGCTTTTCCCAATTCCGATGCACTAACCCTTAGATGGCCTAGGAGTTCCTAATGAGCTTTCGAGCATTGCGTGGGAAACTCATATGATAAAGGAACAAGCTGGCAAAGAAAGAAAACCGCGCTCTAAGATAAGTGCTCCGAATGTAGATTCTAGTTCATTGTATAACATACACTAAAATTACCCAAAAAGATCAAACTGGGATGGACAAAAAAAGCGTCAGAATTCCCCATAATAATCGTAGGGGAGATTCTAAGAAAAAATACCTGTAGGATTAAGTCTTCAGGAAGGAGGATATGCTCCATATGAACCAGATTGATCAGATTAAGGAATTGCAGAGAGAAGCCTATCGTCCCAGTGAGATTGGGAAGAGGATTAAGGTAGATAGAAAGACAGTAGCGCACTACATGAACCAAGAGGACTTCAATGGATCTTT
>JAAYWE010000313.1 GCA_012516755.1 Treponema sp. | reverse complement strand
GGGCTGGTACATTCCTATCAATATCTTCATCAATGTTGATTTGCCAGCGCCATTCTCTCCCACTAAGGCCTGCACTTCTCCAGATCGCAGGGTAAAATTCACATCATCAAGCACCTGTACACCATCGAACTTCATCGCGATATGGCGCATCTGTAATACAACATTATTATTCAATTCATGCCTCTTTTTATTCTCTGACTAATTGAATTGCTCGGATAGCATTTTTGGTGCTATCCGAGCAATTCTTTCCCAGACCAGTATTTTAAAAATATTTTTTCGCTAATTCTTCGCGTTCTTTGGCAAGTTGCATATAGTGGTCTAAATTGTCCTTTGTACATACTTCAAATGGAAGCAAATAATCTTGAATTTTCTTTCCATTTACGGCATCTATAGCTAATCTGACTGCATTCGCCCCTTGCCCAACGCCATCCTGCCATATTGAACTATCGACTATTCCTTCTTTTATGTATTGCATTATAAGTGGGTCGCAATCCATTCCACTAAGCACAATCTTTCCTATCAGATTTGCATTGTTTACTGCTGTCACTACCCCTATCAACTGGCAGTCGGCCATGCATGCTATTGCATCTATTTTCAATCCTCTCTGTATCCAGTTCTCAACTAGCTTCATCGAATCATCCGCAGACCAGTTCCCTGTATCATGAACAACCAAAGTAGCTCCAGGATGTTCACTTAGTGCTTTCTTGTAGCCTTCTGTCCGCCCTACTTGAGCTGAGTGTCCCAGAACAGCATCAACATAGGCCACCCTTGCCTTTTCACCACACAGCTTGATGATTCTGTTCATCTGCAGATAGCCTGCTTCTACATCATCTGAACCTACATGGGCTGTGGCATTCTTGCTCACTGTCGTTGTATTGACTGTTAGTATCGGAATTTTTGCTTGTGCTGCGATATCCACGGCTGCAGCGCTCTGTACTTTATCCACAGGATTAATGATTATTGCATCGACTTTTTGCGCTACGAATGTTTCTACTTGTGTCAGCTGCTTCGTTGCATCGTCATCTGCAAAGACAACCTTTAAGGTTACGTCTGGCGCATTGCTCTTCTGCCACTCCCACATACCCGCGGTTATGTACTGTATGAATCCGCTTTGGTTTCCCTGCATCGTGATTCCTATCACGATCTTCTTTGGGGCTGCCCCTGCCATTCCCAAGCACACGACTACCATTAACATTATAGTCGCTGTTGTCCTCATTTTACTTTTCATCTATCTGCCTCCTCATAAGTCTTAAGATCCATCAAAGATCTTAGTTATCAAGCCTCCATAATAATGCCTTTACTCACCTCCCTCTGTTTGCTTTGGGTATATGGATTTTGCCAACTGCAGAACATGCTCATGTTGCAAGACCTCACTCAAGGCGAAGTAATCTACAAATAATTACCATATATGTAATTAAAACCGCTTAAGTAATTGCCCCTCTCTATCTTCAAGCTATATATTCGACTTATTGCGTATTATACAACATCATTTCGCATAGGTCAACAAAAACTATGCACAAAAAAATCGTCAGAATTCCCCATAATAATCGTAGGGGAGATTCTAAGAAAAAATACCTGTGGGATTAAGTCTACAGGGAGGAGGATATGCTCCCATATGAACCAGATTGATCAGATTAAGGAATAGCAAAGAGAAGCTATAGTCCCAGTGCGATTGGGAAGAGGATTGAGGTAGATAGAAATGCAGTAGCGCACTACATGAACCAAGAGGACTTCATAGGTAAAGAGTCTAGGTAGTTGGATTGGTTACCCAAGGTGCCAGCTCAGGATTAATACGTGCAGCAGAACCTGGTTGTAGGGTCTGTATGCTAACGGCGCCATTACCTGTCCGATTTCTTGCTGAAGAATCTATCTAGCACATAAGTGTTTTATGTCAACTGGATTTCCCTAGAATTATCATTAGGATTTCCCTATCGTTATCAACAGGAATTCCCTGGTTTCATCATCAGCCTTCATGGTAGGCGGTTTAATTATGCACCTCCTTCTTCAAGCCCAGAGCCAGGGAATCGGCACGCCGAGGTGTTCGCCGAGCTCTTTGTGTTAAGATCAAACGGAGAGACGGCGCTATGGAACGAAGTTGCGAGGAATACTTGCTATTTGTGCCAAGCGACTGAACACATCCTGGCAAGCAGATAAAATAACACTATGTACGAAGGGAAGGTTTCAAAAAGACTCGGAGAGCTAATTGATCAATATCATACACGCTTCAGAGAAGATCCCCGTGACGGATTTTCTCTTTTTGAGACAAACCTCGATCACGACGCCCTCGTCGCAAGGCTCGAGCGTGCCCTCTCCGAAGGAATCCCCTACGATCCTCGTGCAGAAGAATGGGATCCAAAAGAGAGAGCAAAGATCGAGAAAGATGGTTGTCTTTTATAAAAACAAAAATTATGGTGGCAGATTTTGTCATTCTGTTTTTAATTGCTCATCATGCCATTTAAAAAGTGTTTAAATTATGTTTCACCCTGCATAAAGGTAAATGGTCACTAAGAATATCCTCGCGCTTCCTCTGTGCCACCTATTCCAAATAGGGAACATCCGATGAGAGGCGCGCGACGAAACCCTGAAAGAAAGGCGATCTTGATACTGTTGTTTCTGTAGAAGATGATAGCAAATAAGAATATCTGGTGAGCCTATCATGTCGAATTTAAGTATCAAAATGATAAAGAATTAATCGTAATGAGCCATTTAATATTAAAAATGGGGAAAATAGCTACTTTTGACTAAAAATGTTAAAGAACGCTGTTTTTTGCCTGTTGAAACTCCATGATAATGTCCACTAATGGATCCACCGGCGATGTCTGGAGGAGGCGACGAGAGGAACTGGCCTCTCGCTCAGCCTGAGTTAAAAGTGGACATTTTAATCGGCCTTATATATGGGGACATTTTAATCGAGTCTTGACACGCACGAAAAAAATACTTGTCGCTTGCCTATCTTAAGTATATACTATGAAGTGTACACTTAAGGAGGTGAAAGATGAAAGTAACCACAAAAGAACTTCGCACTCAGCCCGGCAAAATCATCGACCATGTCGCAAAAGGCCAGGAGATTATTATTACGTATCGAGGCAAGGCACTCGCAAAAATAGTCCCCCTTAAAAAAGAAGAACAAATCCCTCAGCAAAATGAAACCATCTTTGGCATGTGGAAAGAGCATGCTCTCGAGACGACCGTTGAAGAACAGGTCCAGGAACTCAGAAAAGGGAGGACTTTTTGATTATTGATACCGATGTCCTCATTTGGTACCTCCGAGGTAATGAAAAAGCAAAGAAAGTCGTAGAAGATGCTATTCCTTTCTCGATATCTGCCGTAACATATATGGAACTGATTCAGGGGATGAAAGACAAAGAAGAATCCCGACGTTTTCAAAAACAGATGCAACGGTGGAATATCGACATAATCCATATAGATAAGGATATTTCCTCAAGAGCTATGTTTTATATTCAGGAATATGCATTAAATCATGCGATGTACTTAGCTGATGCCCTGATTGCGGCAACAGTGGTGCAAATGAGTGAGACACTGCTGACGGCGAATGATGAGCATTATAAGTTTATTCCCAACATTCGATGCAAGCGATTTGAACCAGAGACAAAAGAATAAGGAAAGCAATATTAGAAAGAGAATAATAGATAGAAGTCAAAGAATAACCATCGATTTGTCACGGTTTGTGCTATTCGTTTCGCTCGTCTTACGCACAAACCGCGCCAAGTGGCGGCTTGCTGGTTAAGCCAATGTTATGCCGACGCGCTAACGCGCGCGAAAGAAGATAGAATGTTTAATTATTTATGTAATCCATCAGCAGCGATCAGAAAAAGATTATCTCTCCTTGATGGTAAAAATGGCGTAAGTGAACAGGATGAAAGTGGTATCCACAAAATCAAAACCGTCGCAGAATGTTTTTCGATAGTCGATAAAATGACATTCGAAAATGTGTTGTTTCACGGTTATGATAGTTTGGAAAATTGCATAAAAGTATTTGCAGAATATGCGGTAGATAAAAAAGAAGAGCATTATCAAAAATGTCTTGATATCATAGAAAGCAAAAAGGATGGCGATAGCTTATATAAGCGCGGGATAACAAAAAATGCCGAGCTGTTTGAAGGCAAAGGTTATAGCGCATCAAAAGCAATAAGAGCGTCTTTGCTAATATGTTCCGGCATCGAAAGCGAAAAAGAAACAAAGCTAGCAATTCAACATTCTATGGAGTGTTTTAAAGCAGTGCTAGCATATGAAAGAATTGAGGATTACGCGTATCAAAAGAATGGGAAATGGATATATCGAGATGGAAAACTGTTTCCCGATTATTATAATCTGAGGATTCTGGCGTTATCTAGTGAATGGAAAAATGAAGAGACAATACGTATCTTGACAGAATCAGTAAATAGATTGGCTATGCTTCAGCCTATTCCAAGCATATTTGTAAAGGTAAGAAGTCAGCTTATTGCCCCTGGTTCATACCTTATGCATGATTTTGATAGTTCATTTTCGGATAACGATGATAATAAAAAGGCAGAATGGCTTATAAGAAATGAGTACTTTTCTAGGATGGGAGTACTCAATAACAAATGCAACTTGCGAAAAGTGAAAGAATCGATTAATGACAAAAAGGTCTTGGTTGAAAGCATGTTAAGTATAAAAAATAATTACGCATTCACCAAATGGGGAGCATATTCTGGTGTTTCGCTAGAAGATGATTGGCTTAAGAAGGAACGAAGAATCAATGATCTGGCATTTAGAATTGGATTAATAAGTCATTATAGTAATGAAAATTTCGCATAACAATCGCTTCAACCTGAGTCCGCGGCCTGTCATGGTTTGTGCTGCATCCCTTCGCTCCTGGCATAAACCACGCCAGTCTGCAAGTGGTAAGATGATTTATATCTCGGACGCTAGGAAGTTCTTTACATGAATAAAGCTGGGCTGCCCCCAAAAAGGTAACACATCAGGGGCCACTGCACCCCTTTCTGGTGACAATACTGGAGGCGCCCATGCAAACGGAGAAGGATCGGGCAGCCTTGTTGGCTGAGAACAGAAAGCTCCGCAAGGAGAATGAATACCTCGTACACCGCATAGCCTACATGGAGTCCCTGGCCAAGCTGATGGGCTTCAATCTGGGCAACACAAGAAAAAAAAACGCTTCGAAGCCATCGACCTCGTCATCGAATCCCAAGGAAAGGGGAACGT
>JAAYWE010000312.1 GCA_012516755.1 Treponema sp. | reverse complement strand
AATGCGGTCTCCAGGAGAGATCCATATAGTATACACGATATAAATGTCAAGACTGATGGAATTAATCCAATGAAAGTTGCTAAGTCTCCTGTGTCCGGCAAACTGGCTCTGGTCAGCATGTTTCGCAATTCTTTGGATGAAAGGAATTGCACAATGAGGAGAATTCCCGAAATAACTATATAATTCGCAAATTGAAGAAAAAAAAGCGAAAGGATTAATAAAGGAAAACCTACAAAAAACAGGAGGAGTCTTGCCCTCATATTCTCATTCACCGTGCATCTCCGAATCGCCTTTCGCGGTGCACATAGTCGATAAGAGCTGCGTGAAGATCCTCCGGGGTAAAATCAGGCCAATATTTTGGCGAAAAGTATAGTTCGCTATAGGCAGATTGCCATAATAGAAAATTGGATAACCTGATCTCACCACCTGTTCTGATGATGAGATCGGGATCAGGTATTTCCGGATGATCGAGGTATCGCATAATTTTCAATTCATCTATTGGATTTTCATCATCATTTTCTTGACTTGCCAGAATTCGCTGCATGGCTCGGACAATTTCGTCTCTGCCTCCGTAGTTTATTGCCAAGTTGACTGTCAATGAGCTGTACTGAGAGGTATTCTCAATCGCTTTATCGATTTCTGAAAGTACATCATACGGTAATCCATTTCGTTCGCCGGAATGGACTATGCGTATCTCGTTTTTTCTGTAGAAATCCAACTCCTTTGTGATATGAGCTCGAATAAGAGACATAAGAAATCCGACTTCCTGTTCTGTACGCTTCCAATTTTCTGTGGAAAAAACGAATAGCGAGAGAAATTCAATTTTTTCTTTCCGAGAAGCCAGCACTATACGCTTTGCTGTCTTTAATCCTTCCTTGTGCCCTTCTGTTCGAGCAAGGCCTCTCTGTCTTGCCCATCGACCATTACCATCCATAATGATCGCAACATGAGAAGGCATGCGGTTCTCTTTCATTTTGAAGAATCCTTAGATTTCCATAATTTCTCTTTCTTTTATTTCGAGAATTCTGGCTATTTGGGAAATGTAATCATCTGTCATCTTTTGGAGCTCTGCTTCTTCTTTTTTAAGGACGTCTTCTGCAACACCTCCTGCGCCTTGCTGCTTTTTAAGCTCTTCCAGAGCATCGCGTCTTATATTTCTGATTGCCACGCGTGCTTGTTCGGCGATACTTCGAGCCGTTTTAACAAGTTCTTTTCTTCGTTGCTCAGTTAGAGGAGGGATAGCTATCCTAAGCACTTTTCCGTCATTAGAGGGATTTAAGCCTAGATCTGACTTGAGGATTGCCTTTTCGATTTCGCTGAATAAAGAGCGGTCCCATGGCTGAATAACGATGAGACGAGCTTCGGGAACAGAAATTGTCGCAACCTGGGATAGAGGCGTTTTTTGACCATAGTAGTCAACTCCAATCTTGTCGAGAAGAACAGGGGATGCTCTGCTTGTACGTATGCTATTCAGCTCATCTTGAAATGCAGCGATAGTCTTCTTCATCTTTTCTTCATGCGCAGCTTTGTTCGATTCCATAAATCCTTCCTTGACATGCTGTTTTGCAGGTGCAGAGAGGCATTCTGAATAGAAAGCCCGTCTTTACCCGATATTAGCAGAGCATATTCAATCTTGTCCGACTTTTGCAAAATAATAATCTACGATTTCGAGCTGAAAACCAGTCTCTTTAGAAATCTGCGCTAGAATAGAGGCGACAGATGACTTCTCGTCTCGCACAAAGCCCTGGTTTAGAAGGCAAACATCTGCAAGAAGCTTCTTTAGCTTTCCAGCCAAAATGCCCTCAAGGACTTTTTCTGGTTTGCTCTTCAGCTTTTCGTCGAGCTCGAGCTGTTTTTGGAAGATTTCTTTCTGTTCGGTGATCCACTCAGCCGAGACTTTTGATTCATCGAGGAACATTGGGTTGAAGGCTGCCACATGTAAAGCTATATCATGTATAAAGGCAGCGATCTTCTCATGCTTGAAAGCCTCAGGGTCGTTCGCTCTAACTTTTACGACAACTCCAATTCTGCCTTCGCCATGCAGATAGGGGTGCAGAATTTCGTTTTCTTCGGCATAAAAATGAACAACGCGTCTCAGCGCAATGTTTTCCTTTATAAGCGAAGCAATTTCCTTTACAATGGCCTCTAGGCTCTCGTTTGTACTGGATGCCTTCTGTGACAGAGCGCTTTCTGCGATTCTAGTGCCTGCCGCCACAAAATCCTCATTTCTAGCCACAAAATCCGTCTCGCAAGCCAGCTCTATCAGTTCTAATTCCTTATCATTTTGAGCTATGAAGATACGCCCTTCATTTGTTGCACGACCTGCTCGTTTCTCGATACCGGCAATTCCCCATTCGCGCAATAATTTTTCCGCTGCAGAGAAATCGCCATTGGCTTCAATTAGTGCCTTTTTGCAATCCATCATGCCTGCGCCGGTTTTTTCGCGCAGAGCCTTTACTTCATTCGCTTTGATTTCCACGATCTATTCTCCTCAATGTTCTCAATCTTCATCATAAAGACGATCTTCATCAATTATGGGTTGTTCGACTTCCTGCTGTTCATCCGCTTCTTTGTTACTCTGACTTGGGGTTTCGGCATAATTCTCTACATCTATCTCGACCTCATCTTCCTCTAGTTTTTGAGGAACTATCAGTTCTTGCTCCTCTTCAGAAGGCAGAGTTTCGATTATCTTCAAGCCTTCGGACGCGCCGGCCTCGATTACAGCATTTGCTATGATCTGAGTGAAAAGGCTGATAGATCGAATTGCGTCATCATTGCCTGGAATGGGATAGGTAATGCCTTCCGGATTACAATTGGTGTCGACGATTGCTACGATAGGGATACCGAGGCGTTGAGCCTCAGCAACCGCGATTGCTTCCTTGCGCGTATCCACAACAAAAAGGATGCCCGGAAGGCTCGTCATCTCCTTTATTCCTCCGAGGTTTTTCTCAAGCTTGGTCTTTTCCTTTAGAAGACTTGCGATTTCTTTTTTGGTAAGACTGCTGAAAGTTCCATCCACTTCCATGCGCTCTATCTTTTTGAGCCTTTGAACAGATTTTCTTATGGTGGAAAAGTTTGTTAACATACCACCCAGCCAACGATTGTTTACATAGAATTGCTCGCAGCGCTCGGCCTCTTTTTGTATTGCGGCTTGGGCTTGTTTCTTTGTTCCCACGAAGAGCACAGATTTCCCGGAACTGGCTACCTTCTGCACTGCGTCATAGGCTTCTTTGATGGCTTGAATAGTTTTTTGCAGATCTATGATATGGATACCGTTTCGCTCCGCGAATATGTATTTTTTCATTCGCGGATCCCAACGCTTGACCTGGTGCCCAAAGTGCACACCGGATTCAAGCAGATTTTTCATGGTCACTACTGCCACGTAGACCTCCCCTTACCGGAATGGATTCCGGTTCCCTTCCTTATATCTCGTCCTGCTCTCTCCCGGAAAGTCAGGCGGAAAATGCCCAGCACTCAAAAGGCTGGATTTATCGGTGATTTAAATCTCTTCTTGCTAAGAATCCAAGTATCCCGACGCATGGAGAATGCCATATAATTCATGAATTGGCAAGCCCATTACGCCCGAGGATGAACCTCTTATTTCTTCTATGAAGCATGATCCGATTTCTTGTATTCGGTATGCTCCTGCGGCTCCGCGCCATTCGCCGAAGCTAAGGTACCATGAGACTTCTTCAGGTGTCATGGGTGCAAACTGGACTTCAGAGATAGAGAGAGCGGGGTAGCATCGATCGCTTACCATGTCGAGCAGGCAAAGTCCACTAAATACAGTCTGTCGTTTGCCTGCTTCCATCGAAAGCATTTCGAAAGCCTCGAGTTCGTTAGCCGGTTTTCCGAGCGTAATCCAACGCCCGGATATCTTAAAGGCCACAAGTGTATCGGCACCAAGCACATATCGAGGTTCTGCGTTGCTTTTTTGATCTAGAGCATTTTTATCTAAAGGCTTCTTGGCAGACGACGATATAACTACCTTTTTGCTTCGATTTTTCTCGGACCAAAGAGCTTTGCCATGCTTGGCTTTTGTTGCTGCAAGAGCTACAACACGTTCTGCGGGATCTAGGTTGTCAAATATTGTCTCATCGATGGAAGGTAGAACTTTGATAAAAGGTATTCTGATCGATTCAAGAATAGAAGCCCTTCGCGAGGATTCACTTGCAAGCAGAATAGGTTCTCCATACATGACAAAAAGCAATCTAATGAGAGATGGATGCTTTGACAAGACCTTGATAGATTTTCGAATATGTTCTTTCAAAATGAGCCTTGGCTTGACGCGTTTCGATCGAAGTCTTAATATGCAAAAATATAGAAAATGCAGGCAAGACCAAGCAAAAAAGAGCGATTAGCTCAGCTGGATAGAGCGTCGGCCTCCGGAGCCGAAGGTCGCGCGTTCAAATCGCGCATCGCTCAGAGAAAAACCTTTCGTACTTTTGTCCCATTTAGCATTTTCATCTTGCAAAAGTACAAATGCTATCTCATAATAAGAACATGAAAAGAGCATGGTCCTTTTATAGATATCTTATGGGTGTTCTGCTGCTTATCGGTCTACTTATCGGTTGCGCAACAACTCCTCAGCCAGAAGCACCTAGTCTGGAAAGCCAGAGAGCAAAAGAGATTGTTCAGGGCACTTCGACACCAGAAATGCCCGGCACAACGGCTCCCGGAGATGTTCAATCCTCCGCAGAAGCGCTTGTAGAAAGCCAAGTTATGCCTGGTGAGACTCCGGCTCCATCGGAGCCTTCTTCTGTCCCACAGGCAAGCGCAAGTTATTATACTCAACCGATGACTGCCGATGAAAGCAGATTTTTTCAGAATTATATTAACAGACTAAGCTACTTAGTGTATTACAACGAGAACAGCGGCTTGGATGCACAGCTTGCAAAAGCTGCTGTATCACAGGCAAATCGATACCTAATCGAAAAAGAAGGGCTTTCTGTCATCGATTTCGATCAGATCCAGAAGAATAAGAAAGATCAGATAAGCGCTTATCAGTCTGAGACAGGTGGCTCTATCGATATCATCACTTATATTGCACAGAAGCTCAATGCAGATATCTACCTCGAAATAGATGCTAAGACAAGCTTTGGAGGAGGGCCTGGAGCCTGGACCGGATCAGCACAAGGCAGTATAAAGATTTTCGATGCATCTACTGCGGCGCTTCTTGGATCGATATCCTTTTTGAGCCCGCAGACATTCAGCCCTGTCTCCGCAGATGCTGCAATGATGAATGCTATATCAGGAATTATCTGGCAATCGATGCCAAAGGTCACGGAGCAAGCAAAGCGTCTTATGAGCACAATGACCGCATCTCGAGGAGTTCGATACGAACTCATACTACAGAACACTCCTGATGCGATAGCAATATCTCAATTCGAAAGGAATTTGGCAAAAAGGGTACGTGAGGTTGAAAGACTCTCCTATGCACCCGGTGAAACCAGATTTGCTATATATGCTTTTATGCCAGCTTCGAAGATTCAAGATGCTATATATGATGCGGCTTCGATGTCCGGTTTCCCTAATTGCTATCTTCTATACATGAGAGGCAGATCATACACATTTAATACGGGAATTTAGTGCATTTTCATAATGTTGTTCATTATTAGGAGGAAAAGATGAAAGCAAGAAAGGCGGTATTGGTTTTGCTAGTCGCTGCACTGATCATCTCATGCGGTACTAAGCCCCCCCTTAGAAAGGGTGAAGTGCTGATTGAGGATAAAGGCACTGCATACGGCTTAAAAACACCAAAATGGGTAGAGCTTGCAATTATAGGTGGCTACAGAGATATTGAAAAACTACCCGATTATAAAGATAAAGTGGTTTTTATAGCTCAATTTGAAGCTCAGAATCTCCAGAGTGCACAATTGCTCGCGGAGCGAATGCAGGCTGATACCGAGATTGCTCGCTATTTATCAACGCGAGTGAAAGATGCATTCAAAGGTGCAAACGTAGCAGATGCGGATTCCAAGAATTTTGGCGCATATGGCGAGCGTTTTGTCATGAGTGTGGGAGAAGCTACATTCTCTGGCTTTAGGATGGAGGCTGATTGGTGGGTTAAGGTCCAGACCTATACTCCGGAAAATAAGCCTGACAAGCAAATTTATCGGGTAATTCAGCTATGGGCGATCGATAAGAATATGCTTCAAAAACAGTTTGATATGCTATTCTCTCAGATGGCAGGGGGCGAGCCTCCAACGCCTGAGCAGAAGCGTGCAATGGATCTAGTTCAGAACACAGTAACCAAAGATTTCTTTGGCGAATCTGATTGATGAGAAAATCCTTTCATGGGGAGGCCTCGGTGCATGGTATAAGATATGATGCCGAGGCTCTCCTAAATATATCATAGGTTTTCTTACCCAGAGAGGAATGATAAATGAGAAAGAGCATCATTATATGTCTGGTTGTTCTTTTCGGGCTTGTGACTAGTTGCGCTAGTGTGCCAAGCATTCCAGAATGGGTAAAGAAAACGCCAAGCCCTGATGCAAAATATACTTATTTTGTAGGTTCTTCTTCGGCAAAGGATAGCGCGACTGCCCTAAATGATGCAACCGCGGCTTTAATTGCGGGTATTATGCAATACATGGGAGTATCGATAAGCGTGGCTTCCAGCGCCGAAGCAAGAGCTTCTCTCAGTGAATATGAAGCCCAAATAACACAGACAGTCAAAACAGAGGCTAAAGGTCGGCTTTCGGGTTTTGAGGTGGTCGAAAAATTTATAGAACAGGATAAAAAAAGTGGGTTATATACAGTGCATGTACTCGCTCGATATGAAACAAAGGAGCTAAATAAAGAGAAAGCTCGGATGGAATCATTACTCAAGGAAAAAGCCGATGCGGTTGCTATACCTGAACAGAAGGGTGATGCCGCAGCCAATGAGGGGCTCTTGATAGATGCTATTCGCGCTTATGCAGAAGCCATGTCGGCGGCTGCAAGCTCTGAGGTAGAGAATGCACAGATAAAGCTCGCTCGAAATGCAAAGAAAGCTTCCGAATTAGCCGCCACTCTCAGATTGGCAATATTATCTCCATCGAATATTGAAATTCAGCTGGGCGGTGCAAAGGTTCCATTTATTACGGTGAAACTCATAGCTAATCGCGGAGGAAGAGAAGAAGGAGTCCCGGGTGCTCCGATTGCTATAACTTATCCGCGAAGACTGACTTCAGGCCGAATAGGTACCGCTACACAACAAGTATTCACCAACCAAGACGGCATCGTTTCATTCGATGTCCCTCCAATAGAATTAGCTGGCAAGTATCAAGTGACTGCTCAGTTGGATTTTGGTAGCATTGCAGATATTCTGGGAGGATTACCAAAATGGGCATTGCCCTACATAGATGCATTAGAAAGCGAATTGTCGGGCATAAGGGCATCTATGAGCTATAAGGTAATCTCAGCGGCTAAGAATGTTCCTACAGCGATTGGAGTCTATCTTAAGAGCGAAGCCCAAAAGGGCAGCCTAGATCCTGAACCGTTTTCAAAGAGCCTTGAAGAAGCACTCGTAAATGAAGGCTTCTCTATCTTTACGACAAAGATCTCTGCAGAGTCCGGACAGCCTGATATTGATCGGCTAAGAGCTATTGCTCCAGCTGAAGCCATGCGCTTTGTTTTGGCTTGCGTTGAGCTGATTTCGATTGGGAAAGAGGATGGTTTCTTTATCGCTTCGGTAGCAGGTTCTCTGAGTGCAATTGATTTGATAGAAGGAAATACTCTCTATTCGGGGAGCAAGGGCGCTCAGGGTATGGGGCTTTCTGAGGCAGAGGCAATTTCCTCGGCACTCAGGACACTTGGTGGTCAAGTTTTTGCCAAGGAACTATTGGCTGCTTTGCGTTGAGAATTCTCTTAAAAATGATTGTATATATTATAGAGGCATTTGGGATTAGGGCAGAAAGGGAAAGTCTGCATAGTTAGCTCCTTGTTCTCCCCTTATTCGTTCTATTTCCTGTTTCTTACTTCAACTTTTTATACACAAGGTTCGTAGCAGTAGTCTCTATTTCTGGCAAAGTACATCTTCTATGGCGAGATGGACCAATCTGTCACAACGTTCGTTGTCGATGTTGCCTGAATGTCCTTCTATCCACTCGAAATGAGGCTTTAGCTCGCAACATAGGCTATCCAATTCTTGCCATAGCTCGAGATTCTTTACAGGCTTTTTTGCAGAGGTTTTCCAGCCGCGTTTTTTCCATTCTATCAGCCATTCAGTAATACCATTTTTTACATACATCGAATCGGTGAATATATTGATTTTAGCTCTTGTCCAAGAGGGGGCTTCTAGTGATTCTTCGGAAACCGAAGAACTAGCATTTTCTATTCTTGATTTTAGAAAGGACAGCGCTTTGATAACAGCAATGAGTTCCATCCTATTATTTGTGGTATAAAGCTCTCCACCCCATGCTTCTCGATATCGGTCGCCATAGTGCATTACATAAGCCCATCCACCAGGCCCAGGATTACCTTTGCATCCGCCATCAGTATATACAAGGAATTCTTGCTGATTCATGGATGCAATATGGCAGAAGACTCCGATTCAAGCAACTCCTTGCTGAGTTTCCAAGCCATCGTTAGAATAAAGATATATGCTTAAGGAATACGCAACGCTGTTACCTCATCTGAGAAGCTATAGATATCGATATGTTGCCGGCATCTTATGCCTTATTGTAGTAGATGCAAGCCAGGTTCTCATTCCCCGATATATTCAAATAGCTATAGATCGCATTTCTAGCGGAGCTTTTGCTCTTGTTGACATCATTGATCCTTTGGTTCATATGCTATTGCTTGCGCTCTTGATATCTATAGGACGATTCTTCTGGCGGTACTTTATCAATATTGCAAGCAGACGAATCGAGGCAGAGATGAGAGATAGGCTATTCTCACATATCTTGTCGATGTCGGGCAACTTCTTTAGGGAGAATACTACAGGCGATCTAATGGCCAGGGCAACCAACGATATAAGCACAATTCGCCAAGCAACCGGTATGGGATTTGTATCTCTTATCGATGGCATTTTCATGACAGCCATGATTATAGCTGCAATGTTCTTGAACAATTCTGCGGTTGCTGCCTGGATAATCCTTCCTTTGCCTTTGATTACTGCCTTGATCCTTCTCTTTGGCCGAATAGTCGGGAGACTATTCAAGAAGATTCAGGATATCTATGGTTACTTGTCGAATATCGCCCAGGAATCCCTTTCTGGCATCCGCATTGTAAAATCCTTCGTAAAAGAGGATTATTTTTATAACAGATTCTCAATGGCCAATACCGATTATAAGAATGCCATCATGGATCTCGTAAAGACTTCAGGCTTCTTTTTCCCTTTCATCACTTTTCTCTCCGGATTGAGCACGATACTCCTTATAATCTTTGGCGGTAGGGCTTCAATTCGGAACAAAATGACGCCAGGTTCGATCATCGCTATGCTTTCGTATCTCGAAATGCTGGTATGGCCGCTGATGAGCGCTGGTTTTACCGTGAATATCGTCCAACGGGGTGCCGCAAGCTTGAAGAGAATAAACCAAATTCTCAGAACGGCGCCTGAAATCAAGGAATCATCCAATTGCATAAGAAAGACGCCCCGCGGAGATATCGATATTAAGAGACTTTATTATATTTATCCAGGCTCGCAGAAGCCCGCCTTAAAGGACATTTCTGTTCACATTCCTGAAGGCTCGATGTTAGGAATTCTCGGAAAAGTGGGATCTGGCAAGAGCACACTATTAAAAATCCTTCCTAGAATGCTAGAACCCGGAGAAGGCCATGTATTTATTGGCAATATAGATATATGGTCATATGGATTACGTGAGCTTCGATCTGCTTTCGGAATGGTGCCCCAGGAGAGCTTCCTATTCTCAGATACCATCGAGCATAACATCCTTTTTTCTGCGCATAATATCAGCCCCGAACGCTTTAAGGCTATAACTAAGATTTCTGGAATCGATCATGACTATCAACTTTTCCCCGATGGGTGGGAGACAGTTGTGGGAGAAAGAGGAATAACGCTCTCTGGAGGCCAAAAGCAAAGGATTGCTCTGGCCAGAGCCCTTGCGGCCGATCCAAATATTCTCTTACTAGATGATGCCTTATCCGCTGTGGATGCGCAAACCGAAGAGCATATTCTTAGCTCTCTCATAGATGAGAGAAAAGCCAAGACTACCATAATCGTCTCGCACCGAATTTCGACCCTGCGTAATGCGGATTATATCATAGTGCTCGATAGCGGAGAGATAATCCAGCAGGGTTCACATGAAGAGCTAATGGCGGAAAGCGAAGGTTTCTATGCAAGAATTGCGGCTTTGCAGCAACTTGAGCAACAGGTCTCTATCGATTCTATTAAGAATAATATTTCTCAAAGAGAAACATTATCAAGAGAAAAACCATTAGGGCAAGATACTTCTGTGTCAGAGGAAAAAATCTATGGATGAATACTTTGATGCAGAGCCTGTCACAAAGGGCTATGATGCACAGATTGCGCGCAGAATTCTTCTTTATCTCAAACCATATGGAGTATATGCAATTATAGCTATTCTAGCCCTGGCAATAGCTACTACCGGAGAACTTATATCTCCTACAATTATAAGACGTGCCATCGATGATTCAGTTGTTCGAGATTGGTATGGATTAGATCCCTCTGCGCTTTCCATGCTGCCTGGAAATGATAGTTCTCACGAAGTTGAGATTGGCGGACGCATCTATGTGCGCTCCTCTAATCTCGCAGGGCTTACAATGGCCGAAAGAGATCATCTCCGCGAACAAGGCCTCCTTGATAATGAAGCGAGCTATGTATTTCCTCTTGATCCAATGCGAAATAAAAAGCTGTCTGTTATGGATGGAATCCCCAAAGCAGAGCTTTCGGACAAATGGGGGGTGATTCCATCTTCGGTTATGAGGACCCTAAAATCTGAAGATGCCGCGATTCTTCGAGCAGCAGACGATAAATCACTCTTACGCTTTGGATTCATTTTGTTGGTTGTGCTATTGATCGTACTTGGCGCAACCTTCGCTATGACATGGTTCACGAATCAGATTTCAACATTGATCATGAAGGATATGCGCCTTGAGCTATTCCACCATGTGATGGAGCAGTCGCTTTCTTATCTTTCGAGGCAACCCGTGGGGCGCTTGGTTACGAGATTAACGAGCGATATAGAAGTCATCAGCCAGTTCTTTAGCGATGTGTTGAGCGCTTTCATCAAAGATGCTTCTATCATGATAGGGTCTCTAATAGTGCTCTTCTTGTTGAGTTGGAAGCTAGCATTAATCGTATTGACTACAATGCCATTTGTCTTTATCGCCGCTGCAATTGCACGCATTAAGGCGCGAGATGCTTTCAGAAATCAACGCTATTGGACGAGCAAGGTAAATTCTTATCTCTCGGAACACATATCAGGAATAGATATCGTCAAGCTCTTTGTCCAAGAAGATAAGGTTTCTGAAAATTTTAGCAAAAACAGCAAGCAGCTGTTAAAGGCCAATATTGCCGAGATGTATGTCTATGCCACCTTCAGACCTTTTGTCGATTTTATGGCCACATTAACGACGGTTCTAGCGATCTTTTTTGGCGCAATTCTATTCCTGAAAATGCAAATATCGATTGGTACCCTTATTGCTTTTATCAGCCTAATTTCCATGTTCTATTCTCCCATCAAGGATTTATCGGAAAAATATATACTTTTGCAAAGTGCAATGGCGAGTGGTGAGAGGATTTTCGGTCTTTTAGACCAAGATGAGAGGCTTCCTGACCAACTACCGGAATTCGTAGGCAAGCCCTTCCCTAGGAATATTCGCGGTCATATTGAACTTTCCCACGTGTGGTTTGCCTATAAAAACGAAGAATGGGTGCTCAAAGATGTATCATTTATTGTAAATCCCGGCGAAAAAGTTGCAATTGTCGGTTATACTGGCGCAGGAAAATCCACAATAGCGAATCTATTAGCACGATTCTGGGATATCCAGAAAGGGTCTATTCTGATCGATGGAGTGCCTATCGGCCAATTTCCATTGAAGCATATCCGAAAACTCATTCAATCTGTTCCTCAGGACGTTTTTCTTTTTCAGGGAACGATCCGCGAAAATATAAGCCTTGGGCTCGATCTATCGCAAGAAAAATTGGAAGAAGCTACAAAAGCCGTCTATGCTCATGATTTCATCTCATCCTTGGCTCAAGGCTACGATACTCCACTTTCAGAAGGAGGGCTAAATCTTTCGCTTGGTCAAAGACAACTAATCTCTTTTGCAAGAGTCCTTGCCCATGAGCCATCTGTGATTATTCTGGATGAGGCCACAAGTTCTATAGATACCGAGACAGAAAAGCTACTTCAGAGAGGCATCGAAGGTCTTCTAAAAGGCCATACAAGCATCGTTATCGCACATAGGCTTTCAACCATTCGCGATGCTAATAGGATCATCGTACTTGGACAAGGTCGTGTGGCAGAGATAGGCACACATGATGAGTTGATTGCCCTGCATGGTTTGTATTGGAATCTCTATAGGCTTCAAAACAAGGAAATGGAATAAATGATGCCATTTTCAGAAGAGAAGGAGCCTTTTATAATCGGCCAAGATGATCGGGTTACGGCTGTT
>JAAYWE010000042.1 GCA_012516755.1 Treponema sp. | reverse complement strand
TTCAAGATCATCTCGTTGTGCAGCGAATTATCGTCTTCAAAATCTATGATTTCGATAGAATCTATGCCTAGGTTGATGAGTTCGTCGATTTCGTGCAGATGAATCTTGTCGCCGGCTCGGAAAAGGCGCTTTTGCTCGTTATCGATCTCCATATATACGGGTTTTGCAAGTATTTTGCCAACAAGAGCATCTTTATTGTTCTGATCTTCCGAGAGCTCCGCTTTCTTGGTTGTATAGAATGCCGCGATGATCTCTTCGCGCGAATGAAAGCCAATTGCGCGCAAGAACATGGTTCCCAGGATCTTTCGCTTGCGATCTATCTTGGCGTGAATGAGCTCGTGCTTCTGGTCAATCTCGAATTCGAGCCAACTTCCTCTATATGGAATTATGCGTGAGGAAAATACGCCTTTGTCATGACTAAAAATAACGCCCGGCGAACGATGAATCTGAGAAACGATGACTCGTTCCGCCCCATTGATGATAAATGTACCGCGGTCGGTCATTAGCGGGATATCGCCCAAGTAGATCTCTTTCTGTCTTATCTCTCCGGTCCTCTTGAACACAAGGTTTATGACTGCCTTTAGAGGCACGGAATAGGTCAGTGTCTTCTGCTTGCATTCTAGTTCAGAATACTTGATGGCTTTTTCATCTAGAGAATATCGTTCATATTCGATCACCAGATCACCGGATGGACTTTCTATAGGAAAAGTGCTGCGGAATACCTCCTCAAGGCCGATCAATTCGAGAGGCTCTCCCTTACGGAGTTTATCTCTTTGGAGAAAATGCTCGTAAGATGAGAGCTGAATATCGATGAGATCGGGTATATCCATTACATCGTGGAATTCCTTTCCTATGTAAATCCGCTTGATCTTCTGTCCTGAATATGTCATTCATTACCCTCCATGCGCCTTTAGCGCTCGGGTCAAAGGTTCATGCGCCGATGCCGATATATCGAACATCGGTGCTTTATTTTATTCCGTCATCGGGAAGCACTCTTTTTTGCAAGATTCAATCGGCTGGAATGCTTCCCGAAAACGGGGGATCTCAATCCCCCTTCTTTTCATCGACTAAGGCTCTAACTCCAAGCCCAGACTTATTTTATCTCGACTGTTCCACCAGCGGCTTCGATCTGCTTCTTGATCTTGTCCGCTTCTTCTTTAGAGATGTTCTCCTTGAGAGCCTTGTCTCCAGCTTCGACCAGGTCTTTAGCCTCTTTCAGGCCAAGACCGGTGATCGAACGGACTTCCTTAATAATAGCGATTTTCTTGTCAGCTGGCACATTGCCCTTGAGGATCACTGTAAACTCGGTCTTCTCCTCAACAGGAGCAGCTGCAGCAGAAGCAGCGGGAGCGGCAACTGCCACGGGTGCGGCCGCGGTTACGCCAAACTTCTCTTCCATCGCTTTTACCAGTTCGGAAATTTCGAGGACTGTCATCGAAGCAATTGCGTCGATGATTTGTTCTTTCGTGAGTGCTGCCATATTATCTTCTCCTAATCTCATGGTAATCCATCACAACGAATGGACCTTCTATCGAACTCCGACAGGAACGGCAGCGTCCGAAGCCTGACGGATGCTCGCTTTTTCCAAAAAGCATGCCGAATAAACGATCAAAGAACCCCTTCATTGGCCTTCTTTTCCTCTATCGCCTTGAGAACTCGAACCAACTTGGTCGGAATTGCATTGATGACATATACGAGGTTCTGCGCTGGTGCTTGCATGGCAGACATTAGCATTGCTATTAGCTGATTGCGGCCAGGCAACTTGCTGAATGTTTCAACCCTATCAGAATCCATGAATTGTCTATCGATCATTGCACCCTTTACAACCAGTGCTGGTGTTTCCTTGGCAAAGTCGAGCAAAATCTTGGCAACTTCATTCGAGTCGGTCTTGATAAAAGCAACCGCGGTGGGCCCTCTTAGCACAGGCTCGACCGCATGCGAATAACCGAGCTCCTCAAAGGCCAAACGCGCAAAGTTGTTCTTGACAACATGGAGTTCTACACCTTTCTCGCGCAGTTGCCTCCGCAACGTTGTGATCTGTTCGACCGTTAGGCCTCTGTACTCGGTAAAGATAAAATCGCTTGAGCCCGAGATCATTTCTTTGAGCATGCCTATGGCTTTGACTTTCCTTGGCTGAATTTTCGATGCTTTAATTGCCATAGTCTTACCTCTTCTCCGATTTGTTCAGTACGACTTTGACGCTTGGCCCCATGGTTGGCGTCAAGAATATCGAAGCAACAAAATCGCCCTTTACATCAGAAGGACGCTTGCGATTTACTTCTTCTACAAGCGTGCTTAGATTCTCGGCAATTTTCTCAGCCTCCATGGATACCTTCCCGACCGGTAGGTGAATAATGCCGAGCTTGTCGGTGCGGTATTCGGTGCGGCCTTTTCTCAGTTCGCCAAGCGTGGCGCCCAGATCGTTTGTAACCGTACCTGTCTTAGGGTTCGGCATAAGGCCGCGGCGTCCGAGCACCATACCCAATTTCCCGACATCTTTCATCATATCGGGTGTCGCAACGGCGATATCGAAATCTAGCCATCCACCCTTGATTTTTTCTATGTATTCATCGCTCCCTGCATAGGCAGCTCCCGCCTCGAGAGCTTCTTTGACGCGATCGGGTTTGCAAAACACAAGGATTCTCTTCTCTGCTCGGAATTGATGGGGGAGAACGACTGTGTCGCGCACAGATTGGCTCTTCTTAAGGTTTAGCCTTATGTGCACTTCCACCGTTTCATCGAACTTGGCTGTCTTGAGTTCTTTTACGAGTGCACATGCATCCCCAATCTCATAGGCCTGCGTATGATCCACTTTCTTGGATACTTCGATGTATTTCTTACCGCGCTTCATATCACAACTCCACATCCACGCCCATGGACCTTGCGGTCCCCGCAACTATGCGTTTCGCGGCTTCGAGATCATTTGCATTGAGGTCGGGCAATTTCTGCTTGGCGATTTCCTCCAGCTTTGCCTTCGAGAGCTTTGCAACCTTGTCCTTCTGGGGAAACGAAGAACCCTTTTCAATACCGCAAGCTTTTTTGATTAGCACACTCGCGGGAGGCGTTTTCAGGACAAATGTGAATGTCTTGTCCTGATAAATCGTGATGATAGCTGGTATTACTAATCCAGGCTCCATGTTTTTCGTACGCTCATTGAACTGTTGACAGAACATGGGCGCCGAGACACCATGAGGACCAAGCGCAGGTCCTACGGGTGGAGCCGGTGTCGCTTTGCCAGCCGGACACTGCAATTTGACTATTGCAGTAATTTTCTTTTTGGCCATAGCCTTTCTCCTGTTGTGGTATACCCGGCACTCGATAGCCGGGATAGCGTCTCCATACCATGGAGACTCCCATCATTAGAGCAAAAATCCCTTATCTGAGAAGCATATCAGACACCATGCTGGTATGCCGCTTTATAAAGATCTCCGCATCCTCTTACGGGATGAGAACCTATATTTTCTCGACCTGTGTCATATCGACTTCTACAGGCGTCGATCTTCCAAAAATCTGTACACTGACCTTGATCTTGTTTTTTTCGGTATTCACTTCATCGATAATCCCCGAAAACGACTCAAAAGGTCCTTGTGTTATTTTGACCTGCTCGCCCACAGAGAACGACTGACGGAAGTAGACGGGACGCTCGCCTTTTAACTCGCCCGTGCGCTGGAATATGCGTTTGACTTCTTCCATTGTGATGGGCTGAGGCCTTGCATTGGAAGACGACCCCACAAAACCTGTAACACCGCTGATATTTCGTATTATTGCACAGGTTGTCTTCCAGCCATCTTCGGGCAAGTCCATCTCTACAAGGATATATCCAGGAAGAATCTTGCGAGATATGGTGCGCTTCTTTCCATCTTTTAGTTCTGACACCTCTTCAGCAGGAACCTTTACATCTGTGACTATATCGCGCGAAAGCTCGCCAGAATCGATGAGCATTCGGATAGTCTTCTCTATCTTATTTTCATAACCGGAGTAAACATGGAGAATATACCAGGATTTTGCCATCCAGCCTCTACCTTAACGGAAAACGACCTCGATTCCCAGAACAATGAGGAAATCGATCAGGCCGAGCATTAGAGCTACCGCCACCGTGGAAATAATGACTAATTTTGTCGAAGCAATTACTTCATCTTTAGATGGCCATACAACCTTTGAAAGTTCTGCATAGCTATCTTTGAAGAACTGAATTATCTTCTTCATGGCGGCTCCTTGGACCCCTTTCACATTCTGCTGTACACAAGCACAGCATCTTTTGCCTTTTCTTACTACCAGGCCAGGTAGGACTCGAACCCACAACGTCCGGTTTTGGAGACCGGCGCTCTACCATTAGAGCTACTGGCCTAAGACCGTCTATTTTACCTTTGTTTCTTTGTGGAGAGTGTGCTTGCGATCCCATTTGCAGTATTTCATTAGCTCAAGCTTTTCTTGCGCAGTTTTTCGATTCTTCTTAGTTGTATAGTTGCGACGCTTGCACTCAGTGCACTGAAGAGCGATTATCTCTACATTTTGCTTTTTCTTGGATGCCATGACTCCCATTCCTTTCGCGGCGACCGACAATTGTATACGCCGGAATAATCCTAAAACATACTCGAGCCCCCGAACGGAATCGAACCGTTGACCTTATCCTTACCATGGATATGCTCTGCCAACTGAGCTACAGGGGCGCAAATAGAGCTTGGCGAATATATCACTCATGTGGGGATGTGTCAAGAT
>JAAYWE010000311.1 GCA_012516755.1 Treponema sp. | reverse complement strand
GGGAGCCTCGAAGTTTATCAGGCTCGATCAGAAAGAAGAGTTTGTGAAGGAGTACCTCTGGGCACTCGTCAAGGCAGGTACTCCTTACGAAAAAAAATACTTGCTTGGTACGAGCGCAGCGCGGCCACTCCTTGCCAAAGGTCTCACTGAAGTGGCGCTCGCCGAAGGCGCCGATGCTATTGCCCATGGATGCACGGGAAAAGGCAACGACCAAGTGCGCTTCGAGCTCGGAGTCAAGGCCTTTGCTCCGGAGATGGAAGTAATTGCTCCATGGCGCATCTGGGATATTCAAAGTCGAGAAGAAGAAATAGCCTACCTTGAAGCTCATGGAATTCCTGTGCCGATGAAGAAGTCCGATTCCTACAGCCGCGACGACAACCTCTGGCATGTAAGCCATGAAGGCCTTGATCTTGAAGACCCCTCGAATGAGCCTCATTTTGAAGGGATGCTAAAGATGTGCACCACTCCGGAAAAAGCCAAAGACAAGCCCGAATATGTGACTCTCGGATTTGAGCATGGCGTTCCTGTATCGATCAATGGCGAAAAACTCGATCCGGTATCGATTGTCAGGAAGCTCAACAAAATCGGCGGAGCAAACGGAGTCGGAATCGTCGATATGGTGGAAAACCGCGTGGTGGGCATGAAATCGCGCGGTGTGTACGAAACGCCAGGCGGCACTATCATCATGGAAGCGCACGATAGGCTTGAACAGCTCTGCCTCGACAAAAAGACACTCTCATTCAAAATGACGGTGGCGCAGCGCTTTGCAGAGATTCTCTATGAAGGGGAGTGGTTCAGTCCTCTTTGTACCGCGCTGCGAGCTTTTATAGATTCAACCCAGGATGTTATTTCCGGACAGGCTACGCTAAAGCTCTATAAAGGGAACATGGTTTTTGCTGGCTCGAAATCTTCCTATTCGCTCTATGATGCAAGTCTTGCAAGCTTTACTACTGGGCCTTTGTTTTCACACAGCGATTCGACAGGCTTCATCAATCTCTTCGGTTTACCGACAAAGGTCAGGGCGCGACTCAATGAGCGAATTAAGAAGTATGGACAAGCCGCCTCTCCCGACGTCGTCAAACCAGGAAATTCGGGCTATACTGCCCATGCGGGAGATTGATATCTTATGGGGAAACTGTGGGAAGCAGGCGAAGATGGAGAGCTCGATCCGGTAATAGAACAGTTCCTTTCCAGCATTAAAGCGGATGTGCGCCTAATATTTGAAGACATAGAATGTTCGCAGGCACACGCAATCATGCTTGGCGAGCAGGGGATAATTTCATTGCAGGATGCGAGCTTGCTCGTAGACGAATTGGCAAAAATTCGCAAAGAGCTCGAAGCAGGCTCTTTGGCCATCGATTTATGCGCCGAAGATGTACATAGCTTTCTCGAAGAGGAACTGACGCGCAGGCTCGGCGATGTTGGCAAATCCATACATGCAGGCCGAAGCCGTAATGACCAAGTGGCGGTTGCTTTTAAGCTCCACGTACGAAATGCGTGCGATAGGTGTGAAAAGCTCGTAAAAAAGGCGATAGGCGTTTGCCTCGACCTTGCGGAGCAGCATATCGATACACTGATGCCGGGCTACACTCACCTGCAAAGAGCCCAGCCAGTGAGCTTTGCTCATCATCTTCTGGCATGGTGCGCTGCGTTAGAACGCGATTCGCTCAGATTCCGCGATGCAGGCGAGCGTGCAGATGAAAGCCCGCTCGGCGCGGCCGCTCTTGCCGGAAGCGGATTGCCTATAGATAGGGCAAGAACGGCTAGCTTGATTGGGTTTTCAAAGACAAGCGCGAATACCATGGATGCTGTCGCCGATCGCGATGCTGCGGTAGATTATGCGGCTTGCTCAGCGATTCTAATGATGCACCTGTCGCGCTTTTGCGAAGATATTGTGCTGTGGGCTTCATCGGAGTATGGGTTCATCACAATTTCGCCTCGTGCAAGCACCGGTTCGAGCATTATGCCACAGAAGCGCAATCCTGATCCCGCAGAGCTCATTCGAGGCAAGGCGGGCAGAGTGTTCGGCGGCCTTCAAGCTCTGCTCACCCTGGAGAAAGGCTTACCATATGCCTATAATCGCGATTTACAGGAAGATAAATCGCTCTTTTGCGATATCGAAGATACGGTGGAGGGGTCGCTCAAAGCCTTTGCTATTCTGGTCCAGTGCATCGAGCCAAATATCGAGCGCATGCGATCGGCGCTAGAGAAAGGG
>JAAYWE010000041.1 GCA_012516755.1 Treponema sp. | reverse complement strand
TGGGCTACTTGCCTACATGCTAGATGATCCTTTTTTTGCATTGCCTCCGCCCAAGAGCACGGGCAGAGAGATCTATGGCTCGACCTATGTCGATAGACTGGAAAGTTTTGCGGCCAAGGAGCACCTTTCCTATGAAGATATGATCACCACAGCTACGGCCTTTACTGCAGAGTCCATAACACGCGCATATCGCGATTTTATAATTCCTGGCATCAAAATCGACGATGTAGTGGTAAGTGGTGGCGGCGCCCTCAATAGCACGCTCCTCGAAATGCTCCGAAAGCGGCTTCCCGCAGATATTTCGCTGCTAACAACGATGGATTTTGGATATCCAGCATTTGTCAGAGAACCGCTTGCGTTTGCGGTTATGGGGCATGAATCTCTTATGGAACATCCGGGGAATCTTCCTATTGTTACAGGCGCGAGGAAGCATGTTGTTCTGGGGAGCATCACGCTTTAGAAAAAATAAAAATTATTTTCATTGGTGCAGTTAAATTTTCGATTGACATCGGAAAAAATGGCCTTATAATGAAATTATATTTTAGGCATGGATTTTTTGAAAAAGGAGGCGCTTATGAAACATGTTTTGCGAGTCACACTATTATTGCTTTTAATTGGACTTGTGATGCCTTTGGTAGCTCAAGAAAAGACTTTAACCATAGGTGTTGATCAAGAAGCGATTGGTCTTGACCCGCATATAGTCACGGCCTTCTCATCCCATCGTAGGATTGATTTGCTTTACAATAAGCTTGTAAGGCACGATGAAGATCTGAAGATTGTTCCTGATCTAGCCGAATCCTGGGAGATTCCAAATAATACTACCTATATTTTCAATCTTAGAAAGGGTGTGAAATTTCATAATGGAATAGAGTTGACTGCGGATGATGTGATTTTTTCGCTGAATAGAATTCTGGATCCCAAAACCGCTGCACCGGGAAGATCATATATTACCTCCATTAAGTCCATGGAAGCGATTAGCCCCTATCAAGTGAAAATAACTCTTTCAGCACCACTTGCCTCATTTCTGGAGGGGCTTAGCTCTAACAACTGTGCTATTGTCTCAAAAGCCGCAGTTGAGCAATATGGAAATCTCCAAAAAGTGGAAGTAGGAACTGGTCCTTTTATCTTGAAAGAGTGGATTCCTGACAATTCGATGACATTGGTCAAGAATTCCAATTATTTCGATAAAGGCTTGCCGTATCTTGACAAAGTGATCTTCAGGGTTATTCCGGAGCAAGCTTCTTTATTTGCGGGAGTCAAATCCGGTACTCTCGATATTGCCCAAATTAACGATGGTAGCACCGTATTGCTTGCCAAGAGAGATCCGAACCTTATAGTCATGCAAAAACCAGGCATCAATCTGAGAACTTTCGGTTTCAATGTGACGCGAAAGCCATTCGACGATGAGCGAGTGAGACAGGCCATTTCTCTTGCAATTGACAGGAATGAAATCATAGCTGCTGCCGAGTTTGGAATGGCGCAACCCAGTGGGCCGATACCGGCTGGAGCGACACAATGGGCACTACCATTGAACAGATTACCTTTCTATACTCCCGATCTTGCAAAGGCAAAGTCATTGCTATCCCAAGCTGGTTTCCCAAATGGATTATCCTTGAAAATCGTATGCTCGAATTCCTTTGAAGGCGGTCTCTCGGTCGCGCAGGTCATTCAGAATCAACTCAAGAAAATAGGAGTCAATGGAGAATTGGAAGTCGTTGAATGGGGCATCTATATTGACCGATGGAATAAAAAAGATTTCGACTCTATGGTCGAACTTCGAGGAGGATCTGGTGAGCCGGATCGTTTCCTCTATAGAACGCTTCATTCCACAGGAGGAGTGAATAATTTCCTTTTCAAAGATTCCGAGGTGGATAAGTTGCTTGATAAAGGAAGGGAACTGACGACATACAGCGAACGCAAGAAAGTATATGATGATCTTCAGATTATGCTGGCAGAAAAAGCTCCGGTTATATTCCTCTATTGTCCCTATGAAACTCATATTATGAATAAGGCAATAAAAGGGTTCAGGCAGATTGGAGATGGCAGTCTCTACTATATTATTGAAACCCAAAAGTAAAGCTCTATCTCAAGTTGTATATTGGCTATGATTGCAATTTCGTAGTTGTTAGTATAAGGAATCGCTGGCAATAGCCGGCGA
>JAAYWE010000310.1 GCA_012516755.1 Treponema sp. | reverse complement strand
AGATTGAATAGAGCTTTCTTGGATAATCAATATTTTCCCCACCAACTTAAAACCAATAGAGACAATGGAGTCTCTGAGGGACGGAGGTTGAAAGCTGAGATACTAACTGAGGGACGGAGGTTGAGAGCTTCTCAAGCTGTTATCCGCTTTTTTGTTTTGATCACCATTTTTCTGCTAATCCTTCTTGCGAATCTTCCAGCTCAACAACCGCCATCGTCGTCAAGCTTTCAAGGTATAAAGGACATCTCTAGAATAAACTCCCCTCTACCACCATCTTTTAATGCAGTTTTGCCCAAGTGCATTAGTTTTCAACCAGGCTCTCCCATCCTTCGCACGTCTGAACATATTGGAGGCGAGCTTTTGTTAGCTCCGTCCCTCGATGGTGTCTCGTTTATAATTGAGCACATTAAAGCTGCTGCAAAAGAGAGCAGTCTTATAATTGAAGCTCTGATCTTCCTGCCCAACAGCTCTGTTGAAGGTCCATCTTCAATCTCTGCTCAACTTGATTCGCTTGGGCTAATATTCAACCAGTTTTCTTCTATACAAGGCATTCAGTATTGGTCGGCAAGCAGAAAAATAATGCGAACTCTCTATGTAGAATCGTACCGCATCGATAACCTTAAGAGCAGAAACAGAATCAGCGATCCATCAACAGCATCCGAATTGAAAGCGCTTCTTTCAAAACCTATGTATCTCCACCAGAAAGATCAGACATTCGACGCATTAATATTGGAAGCGCATTGTTCTATTACGAATTCTTATTTTCTAATGACTAACAAGAATGTGACTCCTGTGCGCATGATCGGCATTCCCGTCTTGCCAATAAATGGACTGCGCACAGGATTTTTTGCAGCTCCGTCCCCAAATGGTACAAATGGTATTCTTCTCTATTTTGTCACTTCAGTTCAATCGCCGTCGATTGCACGAGATCGAGTCTTTGAATCGGCCTCAAATAAAGCACTTGCGCTTCTGCATTGGTTCATTGAGAAAGCGTTTTCTCAAAAACTCATCGATCCGGTTACCCTCCCGTGGAATTTCGATGATATGCCTGCAGATGTTCGCGTATCAGCAATTCCTGGCAAGATATGATCTACCATTTCAGTTGACTCAATTTGTCTTTGCAATAGAAACCAAAGACCCGTACTCGAAATCTTCCGAAACCTTGCAAGTCTTGACGAATCAAACTAATATCGATATCGTTCAGAACATATATATTCAAAAGGAGAATCTTTATGAGCATTATAGAATATATCGAAGCTCGTGAGATACTTGACTCACGTGGAAACCCGACTGTTGAAGTGGATGTCGTGCTCGAGGACGGTACTCTAGGTCGCGCCGCTGTACCATCTGGGGCTTCGACCGGGGAATATGAAGCTGTGGAACTCCGCGATGGCGACAAGAAACGCTACCAGGGCAAAGGTGTTCTTGCTGCCATTGAAAACGTCAACACTATCATAGCAGGCGAAATTTGCGGCCTCGATTCTCTTGAACAGGTCGATATAGACCGCACTCTCATAGAGCTCGATGGTACCGAAAACAAAGGCAGGCTCGGCGCCAACGCTATCCTTGGCGTCTCTATGGCAACTGCCCGCGCCGCTGCTGAATACCTAGGCCTTCCACTATATAAATACCTCGGTGGAGTCCACACTAACCTTTTACCCGTTCCAATGTCTAATATCATAAACGGTGGCAAGCATGCGGATAACGAGATCGATTTTCAGGAATTTATGATCATGCCTCTTGGTGCAGAATCATTCCGCGAAGCTGTCCGCATGAATGCTGAAGTCTTCCATGCGCTAAAATCCATATTGAAAGCCGATGGTCATAACACTGCTGTTGGTGATGAGGGTGGATTTGCTCCAAACATCGGCAATGAAGACGCTCTTGATTACATCATTCGTGCTATTGAAAAAGCTGGCTATAAGCCTGGTGAGCAGATAGCCATCGCCCTCGATCCTGCTGCGAGCGAACTCTTCGAGGAAGGTGACGGCAAAGGCTACCGCTTTTGGAAATCCAGTCCCGATCGACTCTTCTCCTCTGATGAGATGATTGAGCTTTACACAAACTGGATCAATAAATACCCCATAGTATCCATCGAAGATGGTCTCGATCAGAACGACTGGGAAGGCTATGTCAAATTCACCAAAGCACTGGGCAATAAAATCCAGATTGTTGGCGACGACTTCTTCGTCACAAATACCAAGCGCCTCGCCAAAGGCATCGAAATGGGTGCCTGCAACTCTATTCTCATCAAACTCAATCAGATTGGCACAGTCACCGAGACAATAGAGACCATCAACATGGCCAAGCGCGCAGGCTACTCTGCTATCGTCTCCCATCGTTCCGGCGAGACTGAAGACACCTTTATTGCAGATCTCGTCGTTGGCCTAGAAACCGGCCAGATAAAAACCGGCTCAATGTCGCGCACCGACCGCGTCGCAAAGTACAACCAACTAATGCGCATTGAAGACGAAATGGAAGGAATCGCAGCGTATTGGGGTCATAAGGTCTTAAATACCGTCTACCGTCCATAGATCATAAATGACTTAAGCGCTCCATAAGGACTCTATCTGAGAGCTCTACCGAAGATCTCTAATTTCAAGCTTCCTTGTGCTCGTGGAATCAAAGGAAAGGCGAAACCTCCGTCCCTCGTGCCTAATATGTAGTAAAGGACATCTATCCCGAAGATGCACCCTAGTCCGAGATTATCAAAATCTCCGTCTTTCGCTATTTTGAAGGATTATCAAGACCTCCGTCCCTCGTGGTTACCTAATGCTTGCATTTGGACTAGAATAAAAAATCATCAGATCAGCCAAAGTTCATCATTGCGTTTGTATCCATATGCAATGACAGAGAGAGGAGATTCTATGCTCACACGAGACCTTGACCGGATAAGAGAAGCTTACAAGCGCAGGCACCCGGAAGCTACTCGTCGTGCATATAATCCCTCTCATCCGCACCAAGCCGAAGAAAAGCACACAACGACTCAAGATAAACATATCAAAAGCATAAGATATAGCGGTTTCGATGGTACTATCACAACCTTCACTGCTGCATCAGGTGTTGCATGTGCTTCTCTGTCTTCTGGAATAGTGCTCATGATAAGACTTGCAGATCTGCTCGCAGATGGCATATCAATGTCGATCAGCTATTACCTCTCATCCAAAAGTGAAGCGGAATACGAAGCTGATGAACGAGCACGCGATGAATGGGAAGTTGAGAATTATCCTGAAGGAGAAAAATTCGAGCTTAAAGAAATCTATATGAGCAGAGGCGTGTCGCAAAAAGATGCAAAACCCGCGATAGAGATAACCGCAAAAGGTAAAATAGCATTGGTTGATACTATGATGATTGATGAGCTTGAAATCATCCTTTCAGATGAATCACGCCTTGCAAACGCCATCGCGACTTTCATTTCTCTTGCCTTGTCTGGATTAAATCCTTTTTCGACCTATGTTTTTGTGCTTTTTGTGCCTTCTCTCGATTCGATCCGTTTTCTGTTTGCTTGTATATTGATATTGGCGAGAATAATTATGTTCATTCTCGGATCTTTGAAGATAATTTTAATAGAAAGAACTTATTCAAGAGCGGCTTTGAAATGCTGCTGGTTGGATGTGTCGCAGCTTCTGCTACCTATCTCGTTTGTTTGATCTTGGCCTGACTAGCTTAATATGTTGGGATCAATCATTAAGGAGGAAATAAAGATGAAAACGGCCTGCATGCTACTTGCTGAAGGATTCGAAGAAATCGAAGCCGTAACGCCGATCGATTATTTGCGCCGCGCAGGCATCTATGTCAATGTCGTCGGAATTGTTGGAAAGAGGGTCAGAGGTTCACACGGCATAATCATAGAAACAGACTCAGGCCCTGAAGCGCTGGAAAAGGACTATGATGCAATTGTGATTCCCGGTGGCATGCCCGGCGCAAGCAATCTAGCAAATAGTGCTTTGGTTCGAAGCCTGATAATTAGGCATTATGAAAAAGGCAAGCTAATTGCTGCTATCTGTGCTTCCCCTGCTATTGTGCTCCATGGGGCCTGCAATCTATTGCAGGGGAGGGAATTTACCTGTTACCCGGGGACAGAGGATCAAATTAGAGGAGGTCACTTTCGTGCAGAACGAGTAGTTAAAGATGGCAACATTATCACTTCACAAGGTCCAGGCACCGCTGGGGAATTTGCAATTTCCATTATTTCGGTACTAGAAGGACCCCAAAAAGCGAATGAAGTCGCCCAGCATGCGCTTCTAAAATGATTCTATATTGTTACAAGAACAAATGAATTCGCCATATTTCGCGTTGATAAACAAAACAGAGAGACAAACAAATGGGAATATTGTCTTCTTTCGGAATTACTCCATTTTGAAAATGTCCTATTTGGAAAAGCAATTTCAAATTATAGGAGCTCTTATGAGTTCTTCTACCCTATTCTAAAGGAGCCTTTATGGAAAAAGAATGCATTCAAGCAAAGACAGCCCCCGCTGCCATCGGTCCTTATAGCCATGCCATTCGTGCAGGTGCCCTTGTTTTCTGTTCTGGCCAGCTTGGCATAGATCCAAGTACTGGCGATCTTGTCGAAGGCATCGAAGCACAGACAAATCAAGCGCTTAGAAACCTTGTCTCCGTACTCGAGGCTTGCGGTTGTACGGTAGCCAACCTTGTAAAAACCACCATATTCCTCAAAGACATGAACAATTTCCCAAAGGTCAATGAAATATACGCAGGTTATTTTGATGGAGATTTCCCAGCACGCAGTGCAATACAAGTCGCCGCTCTTCCTAAAAATGCTCTAGTTGAAATTGAGGCGATAGCTTACAAGCAATAAGGAGCCCCAGAATGTATAATTTCGATACAATAGTAGATCGCAGCAATACCTATAGCATTAAGTGGGATAGAGACCAGCTGCCGGAAGGCTGCAGAGACGCAATACCTATGTGGATCGCGGACATGGATTTTGCCTGTTCTCCTGATATAGTAAAAGCAATCCAAGCGCGCGCGGAACATCCCATATATGGTTACACCAAGTGTTCTGAAGAGTACTATAAGTCCTTTATTGATTGGATGAAGCATCGCAATGGCTGGAGCATCGAAAAAGACTGGATACTATTTTCACCAGGTGTTGTGCCAGCTATAAACCTGGCTGTTCTCGCTTATACTCAGCCTGGCGATAAGATCATCATACAACCGCCTGTATATAATCCTTTTTCTGCTGCTGTGCTTAATAATTCCCGTCAACTGGTAGAAAACCCACTGGTCATTCGGGATGGTCGCTATACCATGGATTTCGAAGATCTCGATCGCAAGATAGATACTCAGACAAAACTTCTCATTCTATGCAGTCCACACAACCCCGTAGGCCGAGTATGGACCATAGATGAACTTTCTAAGCTGATCGATATCTGCTCCTCTCATAATATTCTCATCATCTCTGACGAAATACATTCGGACATTATTTTGGGGACAGAGGTTCATCATTGCACAGCCAGTCTGTCAGAAAAGGCCGCGGCCATTACCATTACCCTCACCGCGCCCAATAAGACCTTCAATCTTGCAGGTCTGCAGATAGCCAATATCGTGATTCCGAATCGCGAGCTTAGCAAAGCTTTTGGAGAGCAAGCCACGAAGATTGGCATTAACCTAACCAATACCTTCGGCATGGTGGCTCAGGAAGCTGCGTACACAAAGGGAGAACCCTGGCTTGAAGAACTGCTTTCATATCTCAAAGAGAACTACGCCACCCTAAAGAGCTTTATCGACAGGCGCATCCCGTCTCTCAAGGTCTTCCCGCTTGAAGGCACTTATCTGCCATGGCTAGACTGTCGGGTATTAGGACTCAGCGACGCAGAGCTCCACGATCTATTCCTAAAAAAAGCAAGGCTTTGGCTTGATGATGGGACCATGTTTGGCACAGGTGGCTCGGGATTTATGCGCATCAATATAGCCTGTCCAAGAAGCGTGCTCATAAAGGCCCTTGAACAGCTAGAAAATGCAATAAAGACAAACGCATAGCATAAAGTACCTCTTTGCTATAGAATATATATCTCTTTATGCTCACATATGTGTTGGTTGGTTTTGCTCTAGCGGCCGATGCATTTGCGGTTTCCGTCTCTGCAGCGGCTTGCGCAACTGCTCTGCCTCTTTTGATTGGCATTCGCGCAGCATTCATGTTCGGCTTCTTCCAATTCCTGATGCCACTTGTCGGCTGGTCGCTGGGTTCGGCATTCAGTGCTCTTATCCAGAATTACGATCACTGGATAGCCTTTGGACTGCTGATCATAGTAGGCAGCAAGATGCTCTATGAGGCTATTCATATGCGGAGAGAATCAGCTTGTGATGATCCAGAAAAAGTCGTCGCTGCAAAAAGCAAAACAATTGCCGCTACAAATAAGGGCACAAACTCTGCATCAAAAGGAATTATGAAGCTAAATACATTGCTCGTACTTGCTTTTGCCACGAGCATCGATGCAATGGCTGTGGGGCTCTCTTATAATCTTCTTGGCATGCCGATCATGCTTCCCAGTTTCATAATCGGTACGATTACCTTTATCGTTTGTATAATCGGCATCGAATTTGGCAAGCGGCTTAGGAAGTTGATCCAAGAATGGGCAGAAATAGGAGGAGGTAGCATTCTAATCATTATCGGATTCAGAATCCTAATTGACCACATCATAAAAGGGACTTAATGTAATAGGAAGGCTTAAGTCTATGGAAGACTATTCTAAAGCAGTCTTCTAAGAGAAACCTTTAGCATCGTTCGGACCCATTCTGGAGGAGATTTCTATGAAAGCTTCTTCAATTCATCGGTCTCATAAATCAATTCAGTCTTACGATGAGATTCAGCCAAATGAAGTATACTGTCTTCAAAATCCTGGCGGCGTGATCTTCCTTTGCACACGGGGCTCTGTCTCTGACTCTGAAGCCTCCGTCCCTCATACCTCCCTCCCTCAAGATTCCGCCTCTCTTGGCTTTAGCCCACTTCCTCATACCTCCGTCCCTCGAGATTACCGTGATCTGCCTCAGCGCTATGATTTTGCGCCACTCTCCTGGTGCATCCCCTACGAATATGAGCCCGTGAGCAAACTGCTTGTTGTCTGCGACACTTCACATAAGACTTTCCACGACATCGAAGAGAATAGGGTGTTTGCGATTGCCTTCCCCTCATTCGAGATGCGTGCTCTTATCCAGCGTGCAGGCTCAGTGAGCGGATTCGATGTCGATAAATTCGATCATTTTAATGTATCTTGTTTTTGTGCAAAGACGATCGATGTCCTAATTCCAGAAGGAGTTGT
>JAAYWE010000309.1 GCA_012516755.1 Treponema sp. | reverse complement strand
TTCTATTTCGCATGCAACAAGGTCATAATCTAACGGATCACACAAGGCTCCTACCCTTGCATGATTCTTCGCCGCAGCACGCAGCAGGGCGACACCTCCGATATCGATCTGTTCAATGATTTCGGATTCATCAAGCGAGGCTCTCGGCACAATCTCAGCCGCTTCGGCATCCATAATATTATTAGCAACTGGAGCCGTGTTTGCATTTATAGTAATAGCATTGGAAACCATTCCTTCATCAATATTTAGCACCTTTGTATCGGCCGACGGTCCAGATGGTTTTATTTTTCCCCCTGTTTCAGCAAGCGCTTTTTTACCCATCTTAAGCCTTCGCACCGTCTCTTCGAAAGGATAGAGGTTTACCACTACGAGATCGATGGGTTCATAACCATGAGCATGCAATTCCTGGAGATCATCCTCTGATGATCGTGCAAGAATGCCGGCATGGATTGCTGGATGGAGAGTCTTAACTCTTCCGCCCAATAGCTCCGGAGAACCAGTATAAGCCGCGATATTCAATGGTTCTAGTTTTGCCTCTCTGAGAGTTGCGGCAGTTCCTCCTGAGGCAAGAAAGCGCCAACCACAGGCTGCAAGCCGCTTTGCAAAAGGCACAAGTCCTGTTTTGTCATATACCGATATCAATGCGATAGGCATGCCCTGACTCCTTTTCTCCCAGTTTATCTTGATCTCTTGTTTCTTGCATCTCTTGGCTTTGAATCTCTTTAGGCCTTGGGTTATTAGCAAGCCGCCGTGCAAGATTTATGAGTTCTCGATGCTCGACACTGTGTATTCGTTCTTCCAGAATGCTCAATGTGTCGCCTTTATTGATAGGCACATGTACAACACTCAGCACCGGCCCGGAATCGATACCCTCATCCGGCACAAAATGCAGCATGACGCCTGTATTTGCGATTCTTCCTTGATTAAAGGCTTCAAAAGCCCTTTCTATTGCGTTGGTACCGGGGAATGCCCCCGGTAAAGCGGGGTGAAGGTTTATGACTCTGAATGGAAAATTCTCCAGAAAAGTCCGTCCCAAAAGTCGCATCCATCCCAACAGAAAAATAAAATCAGGCTTGTAAGAATTTGCTACTGCCGCAAGCCTCTCATCATAGCACCTACGCTCAGGAGAAGAACGCTTTGCCTTTTGCGGAGCCGGCAAAATATGCGAAGGAATACCATGGCAAATCGCCCTTTCGATACAATGAGCCCCTGGTTTGTCACATAGAAGAGCCTCAATACGCATATTCTCTATCCAGCCTGATTCGATAGCATCGATTAGAGCCTGCAAATTGCTCCCTTCTCCCGAAGCCATGACGACAATGCGCACAATGCTATCTGAAACTCGATTACCATCGTTTTTGGTCATCATACGAGAACCACATTCCCTCTACCCGAGACTAGTCTTCCTATCACAAAGGCTTGTTCAGGCAGCATATTCAAGAAAGAGTTGAGCTGGCTTTCTTCCACTATCGCAACCATACCGATCCCCAGATTGAAGACCCTACGCATCTCTTCATCTGGCACATTCCCCCAGCGTTGTAAAAGCAAAAAAAGCGCTGGCCATCGCCAACTCTCCGCATATATTTGCGCATCGAGATAAGGGGGAAGCACACGGGGAATGTTCTCGATCAGTCCACCTCCGGTGATATGTGCCAGAGCTTTAATCGGACATGGGTTTGCATTGAGAATTGCTGCTAACAAAGGAAGATACGATCGATGAGGACGCAAAAGTGCTGATGCAAGGCTTTCGCCCAGTTCCGGGTATACCCTTTCAAGTTCCATCGAAGAAGTAATCGATCGTGCCAGGGAATAACCATTGGTATGAAGCCCTGAAGAGGCTAATCCAATCAGAACATCCCCTATCGCTATATCGGATCGGGGAAGAAGCTTATCTCTTTCGACGATCCCTACGATTGTCCCCGCGATGTCCATTTCATCCTCGCGGTATGTCCCTGGCATTTCGGCTGTTTCTCCTCCTAGTAGCACACAATCTGCTTGTCGGCAAGCTTCGGACATTCCTTCGACAATCTTTGCGACCTTTGCCGGGTCGATCTTATCCGCGGCTATGTAATCCATAAAGAAGAGAGGACGGGCACCCTGCACCAGGATGTCGTTAATCGAGTGGTTGACTATGTCAGCACCAAGCCCGGTGAGCCAAATGCCTTTATTCTCTTCGGACCCGTTATTCCTTTTGTCTTTAGGCTCACCGCGCTTATGTTTACCATGACTCAGTCTATCGAGCTTAAGAGCAAGGCTAGTCTTGGTACCTACTCCATCGGTAGAGGCAACGAGCACTGGCGCTTTGCAATCTTTTACAAGTAAAGCATCATATTGGCCTCCGAAGGCCCCAATTCCTGCGATTACTCTGGAATTATAGGTCGATCGTACGGCTCTCTTCATTAGCTCAACAGCCATATTGCCGGCATCGATATCGACGCCCGCTCGCACATAAGCGCTTGATGGATTGCTTTCCTCGACTTGAGCATAGACGCTTGATTCTTTTGTCCCTGCCGAAAGCGCTCGCTTTACAGCCCACTCGACCCTTTCGGCCTTAGAGCCGATGTCGCGGCGAAATTGCTTGCCTTCGAAATGGATCTGCGAAACAGCCTCATAAGCTGCTCTAAGCGCTTCAGCCCGCGCTGAACCTATTCCCAACACCGAAACCACCCTACCTCCGGAGCTTACAAGTATCCCATTTTCAAGTCTTGTTCCCGCATGCAAACAATAAGCCTTCTCGGGCAGATCTCCTATCGTTATGGGCTTTCCTTTTACAGGTTGATCGGGATATCCTAGAGAGGCTAAAACTACACAAGCGGCATGTTCTGCCTTAAATCGCGGTCTTGCATTACCCAATCTTCCATGAGCGCAAGCCGACAACGAAATTAGGACATCGGAATCGAAAAGCGGTAGAATCACCTGAGTTTCAGGATCACCTAAACGGGCATTATATTCCAGCACTTTTGCCCCTTCAGCCGTAAGCATAAGGCCTGCATAGAGCGCCCCAATATACGGATATCCCTCTTCATAGAGTCCAGAAAGCGCAGGAGCGATTGTTGCACAAGCCATTCTTTCGGCATCTTCCATAGAACAGGCTGGAGAATAGGCTCCCATTCCTCCGGTATTAGGTCCTTTATCTTCATCCAGAAGGCGTTTATGATCTCTAGCCGTAGGCAATACCACATAGTCTTTGCCGTCGCAAAGAGCGATCAGAGACAGCTCTTCACCTTCCAGGCGCTCTTCAAGGACGATTTCTCCTTCGGCTGCTAATCGCTCTATAGCGGCCTCGGTCTCTTTCCAATTCTCGGGTACAATCACACCTTTGCCAGCGGCCAAACCAGAAGCCTTGACCACCAGAGGTCTACCAAAATCCTTAGCCCAGGCTTTTGCTTCCTCTGGATTTGCGAAACTTTTGCCTTCCGCGGTAGAAATGCCATGCCTCACCATAAAAGCCTTTGCAAAAGCTTTGGAGCTTTCGATTTGCGCTGCTCCGGCTGATGGCCCAAAGCAGGCAATTCCGTACTCTGTTAGCCGATCGACAAGGCCTGCGGCTAGAGGTGCCTCTGGCCCAATCA
>JAAYWE010000308.1 GCA_012516755.1 Treponema sp. | reverse complement strand
CTCTCACCACTAGAGAGCTTGCCCGTATGATAAGGCTTGCGGGTATAGACATCACAGCCTTGCCACAAGAGGATTTCGATGATCCTCTGGGCAAATCGACCGGTGCGGCTACCATTTTTGGAACTACCGGCGGTGTAATGGAAGCTGCCTTGCGCACTGTATATGAGATTGTCGAAAAGAAACCTTTGCAGAACATGGATTTTGTCCAAGTGCGTGGCTTCGATTCGATAAAAAGTGCCGAAGTTGTGCTTGGAGGCTCTCCTGTTCGCGTAGCTGTTGCCCATGGCCTTTCAAATGCCCGCATTTTGCTGGACGAGATCCGAGCAGGAAAGAGCCCCTATCATTTCATTGAAATCATGTCATGCCCCGGAGGCTGCGTTGGCGGAGGCGGACAGCCTGTACTTGCAGATATAGAAAAGAAAAGAGCCCGTAGCCTATCGCTCTACGAAGAGGATCGCAGACTTCCAATTAGAAAATCTCACGAAAATCCCGCAATAGTCACACTATATAAGGAATTTTTAGGCAAGCCGCTTGGCCACCTGTCCCATGAACTATTGCATACCAGCTATAAGGCGAGGGTATTCTAAGATTTTCAAGGCATTCTTTTATTTCATATTCGGGGCCGCCGCCACTGCGAAGATCTATTGGCTTTATAGGTAATAGACAGCCCTCCTCTGCTTCATATATAAAGTTGCTTATGGAAGGACGGTATCGCCTACGCGCAGTGGCATTTGATGTCGATGGTACTCTTTATCCCGAATATTCAATCGCGCTGAGATGCATCGACCTGTTTCTTAGCCATCCCCGCATATTCATGGCATTCTCAGAGGTGAGAAAAGAAATCAGATTTCTTCAAGCACAACCCAACTATATTCCTCGAAACATGGAAGAGCTTCACAGTTTTCAGATATCGCTTGTTGCGGAGCGTCTCAGAAAAGACGAGCTTCAAATTGGTCGATCCATAGAAAGAATCTTCTATCATCTTGTGCCTGAGCGTTTCTCATTGATCCGTCCTTATAAGGGGACAAGGCAAGCGATCGAAGCGATTCGACAGAGAGGAATAACAATCACTGCCCTTTCCGATATGCCTCCACAAAATAAATTGAAATCCCTCGGCCTTGATGATTTATTCGATTTTAAGCTCTGCACAGAAGATTGGGGTGTTCTAAAACCCCATCAGCGTGCATTCGACGGTATAATCCAGACTATACGCATCCAGCCTTCCGAGATCCTCTATGTTGGGAATAATGTCGAGTACGATATCCTAGGCGCTAAAAAAGCTGGAATGCGAGCAGCCTTGCGTGGAAGACAAAACTCAGATGCAGATCTTTCCTTTTCGAATTGGGAAGAGCTGACGGAGTGGGTGGTTAAGCATATTGATTAAATCCTTGAAGCTTCTTTATAAAAGCATCTACTCGATGCAGTATTCTTCGCCAGGCTGGGCGAACTTGAGTCCTTGCGCCCTATCCATCTTCTTGCTTAGATGAATTCCCAATACGCGATCCTTGTCGTTTTCCCCGCTTAGCCTATACTCTGAAAGGTCTGCACGCTCAGAGCTCCTTGTCCTAACTTGATTCTCGGCTGCCATAAGTTCTCTTGGGCTCATATGGACGCCATTATCTTCTTCGCCATTCGTATCACAAAGGATGAGCCTTGCGCTCGAGCTCAATAACTTATATATGCCATCGAACATGGAAGTATCTGAGCTATATATAAATATTGCATTCTCGAGATAGTCGTTACAAGAAGGAATCCCTTTATCCGGTCCAGTTTTACCAACCACAAGCGAAAATGTGGGCACAAAATGCTTTGTGCGCAAAAAGCCAAACCATAGCCCACCGCTAGTGGATACAATCGATCTTTCGTCTATCTCGACAAACTTGACCCTTTGGTCAAAATCGAATAGATATTGATGCTCGGGCAGAATAGCTAGACGCATGAGAGCTTTGAGATGCTCTTTTAGTCCTTCGGGTCCGATTATAACTAGCTCTGTCTGTTTTTCATAATGAGAATCCGAACCTCCTGCATATAGCCAATTAAAAAAGAAGAACGGAAAGCCGAAACAGTGGTCTCCGTGATTATGGCTTATATAGACCGTATCTATCTGAGAAGGCTTCATTCCCTGACTATGAAGGGATTGGAGAATGTCTGGCGGAGTTTCCACGAGCACATGGCCATCTATAGCGAGCGCATTATAGGCCAATCCTTCATTGTAGAAGCCGCCATTGCCAAGTATCTTAATTTTCATTTGCGCCATACCTCCGCCACTGCAGCCTGTCTTTCTATAAACGCCATATCCTCATCTCTCGCGGAGCACTTTGTATGAGCTCCAGCTTCGATCAGAGTCTCTGCTCCTCCTTTCATGGGCACATGAAAAATGACCCGACACTGCCCATGGATAGAATATAGCGCATCTCTTAGCGGATAGAGATCTGCTTCTTCGATGGCTGCTCGCTTAAACCTGATGTGTAATTCTCTCCAGGAATTATTCTTAAGAGAAGCCGCATCCAGGATAGCTTGCACCTTTAACGAAAAATCCCTTCGAGAGTCATCCAGTACTCCTTTAAGGAAAAGGACACGATCCTTCACAAAAGACGCTTCATTTTTCTCAAACAGATCTGGAAACACGACCATTTCTATGGAACCATTGTAATCCTCAAGCTTGCCAAAAGCCATTCGCCGTCCATTCTGGGTTGTATAAATGCGAAATTCCTTGAGAAGCGCGACCACTATATATTCACGGTTTGTGCTTGCCTGATCCAGATGCCCAAGATCAAGTGTCGAGGATCTCTCCCAAATCATCCGGTACTCATCCATTGGGTGCGCAGAAAAGAAAAAACCCAACAACTCCTTTTCTGCCTGCAACATTTCTTGATTCGAGAATTCTTCAAAAGGTTGAAAAACAAAATCCGGATAAATTCCCAGATCATCCTCCTGGAACAGCATCCCTGAACGCGAAGCTTCAAAACTCGATTTCTCATGCACATATTCCATAGCACGCTCAAAGTTGCCCATAAGCTCATGGCGGCCTTTCTTCAAGGAATCGAAGCAGCCTGCCATAATGAGCGACTCCATCGTTTTGCGATTTATCCCCGCATTATTCATCCGCGTAAGAAAATCAAGAAAATCTATAAATCTGCCATGAGACTCTCTTTCTTTTTGAATCTCCATGGCGATCCCCTCGCCAACGCCCTTGATACCAAGAAATCCATATATGATCTGTCCATTATCGACCGTAAACTTGGCTTCTGAACGATTGATATCAGGGGGCAGCACAGACAAACCCATCTGTCGAGCTTCACTTATGTACACGGTCAACTTGTCGGTGTTACTGATCTCGTTTGTCAAGTTCGCGGCCATAAACTCAACAGAATAATTTGCTTTTAGGTAGGCCGTACGATATGCAATTACTGAGTAAGCAGCAGCATGCGATTTATTGAAACCATAGCCAGCAAAAGGCGTTAGAATATCGAAAATCCGCTTTGCTTCTTCTCTTGAATAGCCGCGAGTAAGAGCACCTTCGATGAATGGAGCTTCTTCTCTTTGCAGTATGTCGGGCTTTTTCTTGCCCATGGCTCTTCTAAGAAGGTCTGCGCGTCCCAACGAATATCCCGCCACTTCTCGTGCAACTTGCATCACCTGCTCTTGATATACGATTACTCCATATGTGCCTTTAAGGTATTTTTCAAGCGAAGGATGGGGATAACTAATAGCAATTTTACCATTCTTTGAATCTATATACTGATCTATAAATTCCATAGGACCCGGTCTATAGAGTGCGTTGAGAGCTATGAGATCTTCAATACTCGAAGGCTTGGCTCGCTTGAGAATAGACTGCATTCCCTGTGATTCAAATTGAAAAATCGAAGTGCTTTTGCCTTCGCCAAGCATCTTGAAGGTCCTGGGATCATCTTCTGGTATATCTTCCTCTTTGAGGTATATACCTCTCTTTCTCAATAGTTCCATGGTATTGCGAATCAAGGTCAGAGTCTTAAGGCCAAGAAAGTCCATCTTTACAAGACCGCAAGCTTCCAGGTATTCCATAGTATATTGGGTCGCAATGAGCCCAGTCTTTGGATCCTTATATAGAGGCACATAGTCGATCAAATCTGTCTTGCCGATCACGATACCCGCTGCATGGATCGAGCTATGCCTATGAAGGTTTTCTAGCTTAGCGGCTATCGAGAAGAGCTCGAAGTAAGAAGGATTTTGTGCAAGAGTGGCAAGCTTCGGCTCCTTCTTAATAGCCTTCTGTAAATTCATCTTGGGATCTTCGGGCACAAGCTTAGCTATCTGATTCGCCTCGTCAAAGGGAATATCCAGGGCACGGGCTACATCCTTGATTACAGCCTTGGCTTTGAGTGTACCGAATGTAATGATCTGAGCGACTCTATCGCTGCCATATTTATGAGTAACATAGTCAATCACCTCGCCGCGCCGTTCGAAGTCAAAATCCACGTCAAAATCGGGCATGGATACTCTCTCAGGATTGAGGAAACGCTCAAAAAGCAGATCATACTTTAATGGATCGATATCGGTGATACGCATGGCATAAGCTACGATAGATCCAGCTCCTGAACCGCGACCTGGGCCTACCGGAATACCATGCTCTTTAGCCCAACTGATAAAATCCCATACTATCAGGAAATATCCCGTAAACCCCATTTTGATAATTATGTCTAGTTCATATTCGAGCCTATGAATGGCCTCGGCATTTGGATTGGGATAACGACTCTGAAAGCCTTGTCGAGCTATATGGCGCAGATATTCTTCTGGAGATGAGAATTCTTCGGGCACTTGATAATTAGGCAAAAGAGGCCCTGGAAACTCCATCTTGAGCTTTGCCATCTCGTTTATTACAAGCGTATTGGCAATGGCTTCGGGAACCTCGGCAAAAATCGATGCCATTTCCTCCGCACTTTTTAAATAAAACTGATCGTTTGGAAAACGCATTCTAGATGGATCGTCGCGTTTTCGATTTGTACCAATACAAAGAAGAATATCATGAGCTATAGCATCCTCTCCATCAACATAATGGATATCATTGGTAGCAAGCAGAGGCAGGCTAAGTTTCTTCGAAAGCCCTATCAGCTCTCTGTTGACTATCTTTTGCTCTTCAAGACCATGATCCTGGAGCTCGAGGTAGAAATGATCTTTCCCAAATAATTCTTTATAGAAGCTAATTCTTTTTATAGCCTGATCGAGCTTTCCCGAAAGAATAAGCGACGGAATCTCGCCTGCAAGACACGCGGTCGAAGCAATGAGTCCATCTGAATTGGCGGCTATTAGTTCATCATCTATCCGCGGTTTATAATAGAAGCCTTCGGTGTAAGAAGCCGAAGTCAATTTTAGAAGATTTCTGTATCCGGTACTGTTTTCTGCTATCAAGATGAGATGCCAATACCTATTACCATTCTCCGTGCCCGTCTTTTCGAGTCTAGAACCACTTGCTACATAGAATTCGCAGCCGATGATAGGATTTAGGCCAAAATCTCTGCATTCCTTTTCAAAGGACATTGCGCCAAACATGTTGCCATGATCGGTTATGGCAATACCTGGCATTCCAAGAGCCTTAGCTTTCCTTATGAGTTTCTGGATTGAAGCAGCACCATCGAGAAGGGAATAATCGCTGTGATTGTGTAAGTGTACAAATTCTGCCATGTTTTTAGTATAGCCAAGCTTAGGTTGTTGATAAATACTCCCAATTTGCTGATTCTCTAAACCTATGCTATTATAAAAAAATTAGGAGATAGTTGAACCATCCTTTTTATCAAGGAGCTTCAGATGGAAATACGAGAATATGCTCGCCCCAAGAGCATGGATCAAGCCATGCATCTCATTTGCGAAGAACATGGTACTGCGATTGGGGGTTCCGCGTGGCTTCGAACCAGTACAAAGACTGTCATGCTCGGTGTCGATCTATGCGATCTAGGCCTGGAATATATCCGCGAATTCCAAGACCACATCGAAATTGGCGCAATGACAACCTATAGGGAATTAGAAACAAGCCCCTTGCTTGATTCGAGATTTGGAAAGATCTTTAGAACGACCGTAAGCCATATTGTAGGCGTTCAGTTACGAAACATTATAACGGTCGGAGGAACAGTAGCTGGGCGCTATGGGTTCTCCGATCTCAACACCACACTATGCGCAATTGGAGCTCGTGTTGTCTTTTACCCAAATGTAGAAAAGGATCTTTCTAGCTTCATCGAGAAAGGGTATGCCAGCCCCTTCTTGATAGAAAAGATAATTCTGCCATCTTCCGCAAGAGCCGCCTATCAACAGATGAGGATATCCGAGAGTGATTTTCCTATAATCAATACCGCCGTTGCTTGGACAGGAACAGTATGGCGCATTGCAGTCGGTTCTCGACCAGCAGCTACTCGCATTTGCAGAAATGCAATGAAAATATTGGGAGATTCCGCAAATCCCTCTGACGAACAGATAGAAGCAGCTGCCGCGGAGACGAGTAAAGAGACACAGTTCGGCAGCGATATCAGAGCCAGCGCTAACTATCGACAAAAAATCCTTCCTGTGCTCGTCAAACGTGCGCTTTTGGAGGTGCGAGGATGACCATAACCCTATACATAAATGGTAATGAGAAGATCCTGGACTGCCAGCCTGGCGACATGCTGACGGAAGTACTCCGTAAGGCAGGATATGTAGAAGTAAAGAAAGGCTGTGATACGGCAAATTGTGGCGCTTGTACTGTTCTGATCGAGGACAAGCCTATACTATCTTGCTCCTATCTAGCCGTGCGCGCTGATGGCAAGCGGATAACCACAATACAGGGCGTTGCCGAAGAAGCAAAGGAATTCGCTCGATTTTTAACTGCGGAGGGGGCAGATCAATGTGGATTCTGCGCACCTGGTTTCGCTCTTACCGTATTATCAATGAAGAGAGAGCTCAGAAATCCAAGTGAAGCAGAAATCCGTCATTACCTATCGGGTAATCTATGCCGCTGTTCAGGCTACGAAGGACAGATTCGTGCGATAAAGAAATATCTGGAGGCAGTCCATGATTGATAATAATGATCCGATTAAGCCTATGGATAGTGAAACGCTCAAAGCAACTCAAAAATTCAATGTTGTTGCTCACGATATAGCAAAGATTGATGGGGAAGGCTTGGTGCTTGGTCGACCTGCCTTTGCAGATGATCTTGCTCCAGCCAATGCCCTCTATGTCAAGCTTGTCAGAAGCCCTCATGCTTTTGCCAGAATCACTTCTATAGACCCATCGGAAGCGCTTGCATTGCCTGGCGTTGCCTGTGTATTAACATGGAAAGATTGCCCTCGGGTACCTATCACAAGAGCTGGACAGGGCAACCCAGAGCCCAGCCCTCATGATCGATTCATTCTCGATGAATATGTGCGCTATGTGGGAGATGAGGTTGCCGTGGTTGCGGCAGAGGACGAAGTTACGGCAGAAAAAGCCGCAATGCTAGTCAAAGTGCAATACGAAGTTCTACAACCTATCCTGGATTTCGAAAAAGCTCTGGATAATCCGATCATCATACATCCTGAACCCGAAATTCATGAGATGTTTCCGATAGGATTCGAACCCAAGAGGAATATCGCTGCCGCATATAACATGGAGATAGGAAATGTAGAGCAGGAATTGGCCAACTCACCTGTCTACGTCGAGACCACAGTACATACTCAAGCTCAACAACATGTAGCACTTGAATCTCATACGGCCTTTAGTTACATCGATATCCATGGCAGGCTCGTAATCGTCACCTCTACTCAAAACCCCTGGCATACGCGCAGGTTGCTCGCACTAGCCCTCCAGATGCCAATAAGACAGATTCGTATTATAAAACCCAGGATAGGCGGAGGATTTGGCGGAAAACAGCACATTCATATCGAACCTTATGTCGCAATGGTCACTATGAAGACCGGTAGATCCGCTCGCCTTGCCCTCACGCGCCGCGAAGTATTTGAAGCAACCTTCACCCGCCACGAGATGCGTGTCAAAGTGCGGCTCGGCGCCAATTCCGATGGAAAGCTCAATGCTATCGACATGCAAGTGCTCTCTAATACCGGCGCCTATGGCGAGCATGCGCTGACAGTCTTCATGGTTGCCGGCTCAAAGACCTTGCCGCTTTACAACAAAGTAAATGCCGTTCGCTTTGGTGGCCATGTCGTATATACAAACAAGGTTTCTGCAGGCGCCTTTAGAGGCTATGGAGCAATTCAAGGGCTCACCGGTCTCGAGTCCGCCATGGATGAGCTCGCACATAAGATAGGCATCGACCCTCTGGAACTTCGCCGCAAAAACATGATTCACGAAGGTGAAACCAGCGATGTATTTCGCATCATGGGGGAAGGAACCGAAGGAGTCGCCATGACGATCGAATCCTGCAAGCTCGAGGAATGCATTGCTCGCGGAAAGGAACTCATAGGCTGGGATCCGAATCGTTTGGTCTGGGATGTTGCTCCAGGAAAAGTGCGAGCGATGGGCATGGCAATAGCCATGCAGGGTTCAGGCTTGCCACTCATCGATATGGGCTCAGCGAGAATCGAATTCCAGGATGGAGGATTCTTTAAGCTCCACATAGGCGCTACCGATCTTGGTACCGGATCTGATACGATTCTTGCTCAGATCGCAGCTGAAGAACTTGGAGTCGACGTAGAAAACATAATCGTTTACTCTTCCGACACCGATAATACACCCTTTGATGTAGGTGCTTATGCATCTAGTACAACCTATGTCTCAGGTTCAGCCGTAATCAAAGCTGCTCGTAGCCTCAAGAAAAAACTCATAGAAGCGGTTGCTCAGAAATTCGAAGTAGATCCTGCGTTCGTCCTATTCGATAACAAGACATTTAAGACTCTCAATGGTGGCAAATCGCTCTCGCTCTACGATTTTAGCTTCGATACCCTCTATCACGATGGAGAAAGAATGAAAACCCTAGAGGCAACCGAATCCTTTACAGGTGCAAAATCCCCTCCTCCCTACCTGGCAGGTTTTGTCGAGATAGAGCTGGACAAGGAAACAGGCAAAGTCGAGGTCGTACACTACGTATCCGTAGCCGATGTCGGAACTCCAATCAATCCCAGGCTTGCTACCATCCAAATAGAAGGTGCGGCACTTCAGGGCATCGGTCTTGCCCTTTATGAAGATGTGCGCTATTCGGAGAGAGGCCACATGCTTAGCCATAACCTTTTGACTTATCCAATTCCTTCCAGGGAAGATGTAGGAAAAATTACAGTCGAACTGGTCGACAGCTACGAGCCATCGGGGCCTTTCGGCGCAAAATCCGCTGGAGAAATAGGAATAGATGCTCCTCCTGCTGCCATCGGCAATGCTATACGAAATGCAATCGGTGTTCGCTTGACAGAATACCCCTTTACCCCTGAGCGCGTGCTGATGGCAATCGATAGAGCAAAAGCTGAAGGTGCCAATTAAAACAATGCGCGAACTAAGATCCTGGATTGCGGAACGATTGAATAGCGATCAGACAGTCGTTATTTCGGCGATTACTCACGCAAGCGGCTCGACGGCGAGGGGTACTGATGCTCTTATGGCAGTGGATATGAATGGCAAAATGGAGGGTACGGTCGGCGGAGGATATATAGAAAACCAAGCGATTATTGCGATACGAAACATGCTAGAAGCTGGCTATGATCACAGAGATCTCTTTTTTGATCTCTCGCCTGAGGCGCAACAAAATCAGATCACCTGCGGAGGCAAAGTTTCTCTGCATCTCGAAAGAATCGATCCACAGAGTAAGGCAAGGAGTGCCCTTAAATCATGCCTTGAGCAAGTGGAATCTGGCAATCCATGCGCTTTTTTTGTTGCGAGGACTCCTGGAGAAAAATATGTCTCTGCAATAGATGAGAGAGGAAATGTCTTATATCCGCATCAACAAAACTCATGCGAAGAGCTGATAGCCAAGAGTATCATTGAGAGCAGTAAAAAAATACAGACTTGCTTGGACGGCGCCCGTACTCTGTCCGGAGCCTCTTGTTTCGAATTAGAATTGCCTGAAAAAGGCATATCTAATATCTTTCAGGTCTTCCTACTTGGGTTTAGACCAGATCCGGTCGTCCATATCTTCGGCGCCGGCCATGTTGGCAAGGCAACGAGCGAGGTTGCAAGCCTGGTTGGTTTCCGAGTAATTGTAAGCGATGATAGACCGGAACTCCTCACAAGAGAACGATTTCCAAAAGCTAATATGCTCAGGATAATAGATGATTTTGCAGACCCCTTTACAGCATCTAAAGGTGCGCCGGCTATCGAAATTGGTCCTCAGGATTGCGCAATGATACTCACTCGAAAACCCGATATCGATGAAAAGATGTTATCATGTCTTTTGCGAACAAGAGCAGGCTACATTGGCCTTATTGGTTCCAAAACCAAGCGAGATGGCATATTTGCTGCGCTTCGAGATGAAGGCTTCTCAGAGACTGATCTTTCGAGAGTCCATTCTCCAATCGGACTTGAAATAGGAGCTCAGACGCCGGAAGAAATTGCAATAAGCATCATAGCGGAAGTAATTGCGGATCGATCAGGTGTGCTGCCCAAGCTCAAATACTAACCCTTGGGTATTCGCTCGGTACTAGAGGATTTTATCTGTATGCCTGACTTTAGGACAAACGAACCTATTGCTATCATTCTGGCAGCGGGATGCTCTTCTCGTATGGGAGCAACCAAACCTCTTGTGGAAATCGAGGGAGTTCCCTTGCTTTTGCATGCCGCTCGTTGCTTTCAGGAAGCAGGGATTAAGGAAATAATTGTAGTGACAGGTTTTGACTCGGATAATGTGGGGAAACTCGCTAGTTTGCACGGAATACGGCCTATATTCAATAAGGATTACCAAAAAGGAATGTTCTCTTCTATTTGCGCTGGTTTGCGCGCCGTTTCTTCCAATTGTGATTCCGCCTTTATTCTGCCGGTAGATATTCCCTTCGTATTGCCGAGCACGGTGGTCAAGCTCAAAAACGCCATTAAGGATAAACCAATAGTGATTCCTCGATATGAAAAGGTCTCAGGCCATCCGCCAATAATTCATAGTGCTTTGTTCTCCCTGGTAGAAAGGTGGAATGGAAAGAATGGGCTAAGAGGATTCTTTGGCCATAGACAGGCCGATATCGAATACCTGGAGGTTGATGACTATAATATACTTAGCGATATCGATACAGAAGCTGACCTAAGAGAGCTACTCCTGAAGCGAGCCGAATTGCGCTCTTGAGTTTAGCCTCCTCCATTTCGTTTACGCGAACCAAGGTAAGCTTCTTTAACTGCAGCATCCTGAGCCAGGTTGCGGGATAGCCCTTGTTTTACAACTCTTCCCTGTTCAAGCACATAAGCTCGGTCTGCGACTTGAAGTGCTTTGAATGCATTCTGTTCCACAAGAAGTATAGTTTTGCCAAGCCCTCGGAATTGCTCGATTATTTCGAATACAGTCTGGACCAGAAGAGGAGCCAGGCCTAAGGATGGCTCATCCATAAGAATCAACTCTCCATTTGTCATGAGGGCACGCCCCATGGCAAGCATCTGCTGTTCTCCTCCAGAGAGTGTCCCTGCTCTCTGAGATTTACGCTCTTCCAGCCTGGGAAAAATGTCAAAGACCTTTTTGAGATCGTTGCGGACAGCCTTCTTGTCGTTCCGTCGATAGGCTCCAAGCATGAGATTATCGAGTACACTCAGATTAGCAAATACCAAGCGCCCTTCAGGCACTTGACAGATACCGGCCTTGACAATCAAGTCTGGGCGCCGAGGGAGAGTCTTACCCTTATACAGAATTGTCCCCTTTGCCGGACGCAAAAATCCGGATATCGTATTCAGCAAGGTCGACTTCCCCGCGCCATTAGCTCCAATAATTGTGACAATCTCACCTTCCTGCACAGAAAGAGAAACGCCTTTTAGCGCTCGAATACCACCATAGGCAACGTGCAGATTCTTTATCTCAAGCATTGGCTGCCTCCTCCGGGGTTCCGAGATAGGCTTCGATGACCAGAGGATTCTTCGATATTTCGTCCGCATTGCCTTCGGCGATTTTCTCGCCGAAATTCAGAACAACAATATTCTCACATACACCCATAACCAGGTCCATGTGATGCTCTATTACAAGAACCGAGAGTTTGAAATCGTCTCGTATTTTGCCGATAAGACTCATAAGCTGCTCGGTTTCATCGGGGTTCATACCTGCAGCTGGTTCATCCAATAATAAAAGCGTCGGGTCAAGCGCAAGCGCTCTTACGATCTCCAACCTTCGTTGCAGCCCATAAGGCAAATTGTTTGCAATAAGGTCCTTATAGCATTGGAGCCCCATAATATCTAAAAGCTGCTCTGCTTTTTCCTTTAGCTCCTTTTCCTGATATCGGAAACGAGGAAGGCGGAAAACTGCTTCCGCGAAATTGTAATTCGCACTTCTATGACAGGCTGTCAGTACATTGTCGAATACACTTAAGTTCTTGAAAAGCCTTATATTCTGAAATGTCCGAGTTATGCCTTTTTCTGCAATTCGGAATGGCTCAAGGCCCACTAAGGAATTGCCCTTAAACTCGATTGAGCCAGATGTTGGCTTATATATTCCCGTTATTAAGTTGAAAATAGTCGTCTTTCCAGCGCCATTGGGACCTATTAGCCCTATAATGCCTCCTTCGGGAACATCGAAGCTAACGTTATCCACTGCGATTAGCCCCTCAAAGTTCTTCGTTAGTTCTTTGATATGGAGAATTGGAGAACTTGTCATTGCTCTTCTCCATCTTGGGCTTCAACAAGGAGCTTTGCTTTTGCCTCGCGCAGGGCGTTTCTTTCTGCACTCGCCTTGCGAATCCCTGATGGCGTAAGCTCCATACCACCCATCAGTCCCTTTGGCCTGCTCACCATAATAAGAATGACTGCCGCTCCATAGAATACCAGCCGCCATATCTCGAAAGCCCTCAGAATCTCAGGAAGGGCCGTTAGCACCAAAGCTCCTAAGACCGAGCCTGAAATGGAGCCAAGTCCTCCGAATATGACAATGATTGTGAGTTCGGTAGATTTGGTGAGAGAGAACATCTTGGGTTGAATGAACGTCATATAATGAGCCAAAAAAACTCCCGCTACTCCAGCATATATTGCACTTATTACAAGTGAGATCATCTTGTAGCGAAATACATCTATGCCCGCGGTTTGCGCGGCCAATTCCTCTTCTCGCACAGCAATCATATTCCGACCATGCTTCGAATTTACAATGTTTGCGAGGACAAGCACCGCAATGACGTCCGCGATAAGGATGGCAAGAAAAGTGCTCCTGCCAGGAATCCCGGGCCACCCCCTGGCTCCTCCAAAACGATTCACATTATTGAAAATAAGGCGGATTGCTTCGCCAAACCCAAGCGTCGCAATGCAGAAATAATCGCCTTTGAGCTTAAGGGTAATTCTGCCTATCAGATAGCTCACCAGCCCCGCGGCAATTCCCCCACCCAATATGGAAAAGATAAAAGGCAACCCAAGGCCCGCTGGCGTAGATGCTGGAGAGCCACTGATCCAAGTTCCAATATAGGCTCCAATGGCCATGAATCCAGCATGCCCGAACGAGAATAGCCCTGTAAAACCCGTCAAAAGACTTAGGCCTAGAACCGTAATCATATTTATGCCTGCGAGCATCAGAATTCCCTGAATATATGTCAAATCCATGCTCACCCCCTAAGCCTTTTCCTCAGTAACCTTACCCATTATGCCCCTCGGTCTCAGAACCAGAACGCCTATCAGAATAACGAAGGCTATTAGGTCTCGAAATTGCGATGAGATATATCCGGCAACAAAAGTCTCAATCACACCAAGAATTACAGAGCCAAGCACAGCGCCCGGCAGGCTTCCTAGACCGCCAAATACAGCCGCGATGAACGATTTGGTAGTAATATTGCCAATCTGTGGATAAACCGTATATTTCATGCCAAAAAATACACCCGCTATGCCTGCAAGAAACCCCCCAAGGCCAAACACGGTAAGGATAACAATATCTGTATTTATTCCCATTAGGGCGCAGGCCTTGATATTGTATGAGGCGGCTTGTATTGCCTTGCCCAGCTTTGTCTTGTCTATAAAAATCATTAGGAGAGTGAGGCTCACAGCGGAAATCACAAAGATTATGAGATCCAGCCTTCCAATGGCTAGATTACCAATTTCGATTGGAACCTTAGGGAATACTTCGGGATAGGTGCGAAAAGTTGGCCCAATCGTCGCAATTACAAGGTTTTCAAGCATGATGGATGTGCCCATAGCCGAAATAATAAAGTAAAGAAAGGGAGCTTTTCGCTCACGCAGCGGCTTATAGGCTATCCGTTCTATAATTATGGCAACTACAAGGGTTCCCAACGAAGCGAGCAAGAATGCCAGCGCAAAAGGAAGCTTGAATAGCGTAAGACAAAAGAATCCAAAATAGGCTCCTAGCATTATTACTCCACCATGAGCAAAGTTCGAAAAATTCATTATCGAATAGACAAGCGAATATCCAACCGCCATGAGAGCGTAAACAGAGCCTATGGATAAGCCATTTATAAGTTGTTGAAGGAATTGGACCATTGCCCTTCCTTTGGACTACATTTTATAGACTGCCGACTTTCTAAATAAAAAAGAAAAAGGCAACCAGCAGTTGGCCGCTAATTGCCTTTTTGTCAGATTAATTACTGGGCTGCATACTTCTCTTGGAAAATATACTCTCCATTGACTATCTTCAGGATTGCAGCATCCTTGCCTTCCGGGTTGTGTGTTTCAGGGCTTATGTGAATTCGCCCGGTAATGCCTTGAACATCGATGCCTTCGAGGGCTTTTGCTAGAGCTTCACCATTTGGCTTGCCAGCTTTTTTTAGCCCTTCCACTAAGAGCAGAACCGCATCATGCGCTAAGAAACCATTGAGCTCGGCTTCCTTTCCATACTTCTCTCTATACCGATTTTTGAAATCCTGGACTGCAGGATCAGCATAATCGAGGTGATTTACAAAATAGCTCCCTTCGACCGCTTTCCCGCCCATCGAGATTAGCTGGTCTGAAGGCCACCCGTCGCCACCAAGCAATGTTGCTTTAATGCCGAGCTCTCTAGCCTGATTAGCCGAAAGCGATACTTCTTTAAAGAAATAGGGCATAAAGATGACATCTGGGTTTTGGGCTTTAATCTTTGAAAGCTGAGGTCTAAAGTCAACATCGCCAGAGTTGAACGATTCGTCAGCAACAATTGTGCCACCCTTTTTCTCAAAGTTAATTTTGAAGAACTCTCGAAGGCCTTGTGAATAATCATCGCTTACATCGTAGAGAACCGCAGCAGTCCGCGCTCCCAAGCGATCATAGGCAAAACCAGCTGCTACAGCACCTTGATATGGATCTATAAAGCAGACACGGAAGTTATATGGCTTTACCTTGCCATCCTGGACCGTGACCTTTGGATTGGTAGCGACTGTCGCTATATCGGGCACTTTTGCCTTTTCGAGGACTGGCGCTATAGGAATAGCACAGCCCGAAGCATTCGGACCAATTATTCCTACTACTTTGTCCTGACCTGTTAGGCGCTTTGTAGCATTAACGGATTCTTGGGCATCGCCCTTATTGTCATAACCTATTACTTCGAGCGTGTACTTCTTGCCTCCTACTTCGATGCCGCCCGCTGCATTATACTCCTCGAATAACATTTTTACGGTATTGAGTTCGCACTCGCCCCATACGGCTTGATCTCCGGTCAGCGAACCGAGCCAACCAGCCTTTATAACGGACGATTTGCCTCCGCCTCCACAGCCCGCCATCAAAAGAGCAACAGCCAGAGCTCCAAATAGAAACTTCTTCATACTCGAGCACCTCCTTTGGGTATGCGATAGAATTCTGATAATTATACCTGCTGATTGAAGTACTCACAAGTATGAAAACGCAAAATATAATCAGGGTTCTGGATCTAGGCTTTCTGTTTTCGCGTCATAACATCGAAGATAACGGCCAATAATAGAACCAAGCCACGTATTATATACTGTAGAGAAATATCCGTTCCCAGCAGATTCATGCCGTTCATGAGTGACATATAGACAAGAGCACCGATTAGAGAGCCACTTATAGAACCAACTCCTCCGGCTGCAGATACGCCACCGATATATGCAGAAGCAATTGCATCCATTTCGAAGAGAGTGCCTGCCTGCGGAGTCGCTGATTTGAGCCTGGCGGTGAATAGAATGCCGGAAAGAGCAGCCAAGAAGCCCATCGATGCAAATACGACGAATGTTATTTTTTTGACGCGGATACCCGATAACTCGGCCGCCTCCGGATTTCCGCCAACGGCATAAATATGACGACCAAGCACCGTACGCCGCGTGATGAAATCGTATACCAGCACAACCGCCAACATTATCACAATAGTCCAGGATAAGCCGTTATATCCTGCCAAAATCCATGTTATGAATCCAAGAATCACCGAAACAAAGATGAGCTGGGCTGCGAATAAGCCGGAAGAGGAGACCTCGAATTTGTACTGGATCTTGCGCTTTCGATCGGCGATCTGGCTAAAAATCGCAAACACGATGGCGATGGCCCCCAGCAGAAGGGTTGTCTTGTGAACCCCAGGCAGAAAAGTCTCACTAGCCAGAATGTCCGGGATATAGCCGTTGCCGATAGCATTGAAGGCCTCGTTTGGTATGATGATAGTTCCTGTACCTGCGGTGACCAACATCAATGCGCCTCGGTAGATAAGCCACCCTGCAAGAGATGCAACGAAGGCGGGGATACCAAGACTCGCCACGGGGAGTGCTGTAAAAAGTCCTGCTACCACACCCAACGCAAGCACGAATAGAATTGTTGGCAATAGCGACCAATTCCATTGAGTCAAAGCTATGGCAGCAATTGCCCCTAAAAACCCTGATAGAAAGCCAACAGAAAGGTCTATATGCCGAATTACAATAACCAAAGTCATTCCGACTGCCAATACGGCTATATATCCTGTTTGATTGAGGAGGTTAGCGATATTTCGCGATGATATGAATATACCCTTAGATAAAATGGTGAATACCGCCATAATTGCTGCAAGGGCGATATACATGCCGTATTCGCGAACATTCTTTTTTACCACAGTCATAAACTCACTCATCTGCTTCCTCCTCAGTACTGTGTCGCAAGGCGCATGATAGCTTCTTGCGTTGCCGATTTTGCATCGAGCTCGCCAGTAATCGTCCCATTCGCTACGACATAGATACGATCGCTCATGCCCAGTATTTCGGGCAATTCGGACGATATCATCAAAATACTCATACCCTTTGCCACCAGATCGTTGATAATGTTATATATTTCGTATTTTGCACCAACATCGATACCCCTGGTTGGCTCATCGAATATGAGCACATCGGGTCCAACAAATAGCCATTTTGCAACGGATACTTTCTGCTGATTTCCGCCAGAGAGATTCATAACAAGCTGGTGAATTCCCGGCGTTTTTATCGAGAGGGATTCCACAAAGCTCAAGGCGGTCTGCTTATCGAGTTCTTCGTTGATCAGGCCATTTTTCGACACCTCTTGTAAATTAGCAAGAGAAATATTTTCCTGGATTGATTTGATAAGTATAAGGCCGTTGGCTTTTCGGTCTTCCGTAGCATAGGCCAATCCGGCCTTTATGGCTTGGCTGGGATGAGAGAAGCGCCGCTTCTCTCCCTTTAGAATGAGGTCACCTGAAATCTCATATTTATCAGGATTGCCGAAGAGACTCCTCGCCAATTCGGTTCTTCCGGAGCCTACAAGGCCAGCTAGCCCGACAACCTCCCCTTTGCGAACATAGAAATTGACATTGTTCAGCACTTTTCGTCCAAGCTTCGGATCGTAAGCATTCCAATTCTTTACTTCAATGGAAATTGTCTCTTCAGGTTTGGATATGCGAGGAGGATAGATGTTCTCTATGGAACGCCCAACCATGTGCCTAATGAGAACTTGCTCGTTGACGTCATCCATGCGGCGATCCAGGGTGCATATGGTCTGACCATCGCGGAGAACTGTTATCGTTTCAGCAATGGAGAGCACCTCCTTTAACTTATGAGAAATCATGATGGAAGTGACGCCTTGCATCTTCAGCATTCTTATTATGTCTAGCAAATTTTCACAGTCATCTTCGTTTAATGTGGCTGTCGGTTCATCGAGGATAAGAAGCGATACATTTCGGCTTAGCGCTTTTGCAATCACGACAAGCTGTTTTTTGCCGATACCTAGGTCCTTAATCTTAGCGGTCGGGTTGATGGAAAGCCTAACCCTCTTGAGAAGATCTTCTGCTTTCCTTATCATTTCGTGCACATCGATGGTCATACCACGTCTGATTTCATGCCCTAGCATGAGGTTCTCATAGACGGTCATCTCGGGCACCAGAGCTAGCTCTTGATAGATAATGCCTACGCCTGCCTCCTCGCTATCGTGGATACCATTGAACTCTACTTTCTTTCCATTGAGGACTATCTCACCTTCGAATTCATTGTGCGGATATAAACCGCTCAGAACCTTCATAAGTGTGGATTTTCCAGCCCCATTTTCCCCTACCAAACAGTGGATCTCCCCGCGGCGAACTGCAAAGCTGACATCATTCAATGCTCGAACACCTGGAAAGGTCTTTGTTATATGCCGCATTTCGAGAATATTGTCATTCATAATCTGTACCGCCTGGATTGATCTTACTACAAACGAGAGCCGCTCGTAATGAGCGGCTCTCCTGATCGTACTCAAATGGGCATGCTCACATACCCCATTGATCACTTGAGACCAGTGAACTTGTCTGCAGGCCAATAGCCAGAATCGATGATCTCTTTCTTTACGTTCTCTTTGGTCACCGTAACAATGGCAGTCGGCTTAGCCGGTACATCTTTTTTGCCATTGTTGTAATAGGCAGTAACCGGCGGGGTCTGTCCCTTCATGTATGCGGTAGCTGCACTGATCGCATCCTTTACTAGCGTGCGCACATCCTTGAGGACAGTCATGGATTGTTTGCCGTCGATGATGTACTGAATGGAAGCTATCTCGGCATCCTGGCCAGTGATGTAATAGGTCTTGACATCCTTATCTGCGGCAAAGGCATCCGCTATTGCACGGGCGGTGCCATCGTTAGGAGCGCAGATATACACGGTCCCTTTGGCTTCTTTAGGAGCCGCTGTCAGATTTGCTTCGGCCTTGTTCTTGGCATCGCTGAAGTTCCAGTTGGTCGTGACTTGACCAATGATCTGAGCTGCTTCGTCGCGAGTGAGCTTGGCTTTCTTTGCAAGAGCCGCAGCCTTGTCCGAATTCCTCACGATATATGTGCCATCGGCTATTTTGGGCTGGAGGGCGCTCCATGCTCCTTCAAAGAATATGAAAGAGTTATTGTCACTTGCTGCTCCTGCATACAGATAGAGATTGTTTCTTTTTGTGCCAGCCGGAACCTTGGAGTTGAGATAATCGCCCCATGCTTTTCCAACCTCAAAGCTGTCAAAGGTTACGTAGTAGTCGACGCTGGTTGTATCGCGAATTAATCGGTCATAGGAAATAACCTTG
>JAAYWE010000307.1 GCA_012516755.1 Treponema sp. | reverse complement strand
TCGAAGTACCTCAAGGCTGGTTCGAGCGCTCTGGTATCAAAGTGGGAGATAAAGTACGGATTCCATCCCTGGAATAAAACGAAAGCGAGGAACATTGCCAAGAAGTCTTGTTTTGCATTAAGTTATACCTGAAACGCAAATATTCCTAATATAGGAAATTGATATGTTCAATATATTGACCTATGGTGAATCGATTCTCAGCGAGAAAGCGCATGAGGTTACCGAATTCGATCATAGTCTGTAACAGCTCATTCAAGGAATGCATGAAGTCATGCTGCGCAACAATGGAATTGGTCTCGCTGCTTCTCAAGTGGGAATTCCCAGGCGGCTCTTTATCGTTGGCATCGGTGACGAACCGCTTCGCGTTTTTATCAATCCCCACATCATAGCCAGAAGTCAGGAAACCACAGAATTCGAAGAAGGTTGTCTCTCGTTTCCGGGCTTATATTTCAACGTGGTTCGTCCTTTGGCCGTAGATATAGAAGCCGTTGATATGCATGGTAAGCCTCTCAGAATCAGCGCAGATGGCTTATTGGCCAGAGTTATTCAGCATGAATATGACCATCTGGATGGTATTTTATTTATAGACCGCGTATCGCCCGTCAAAAGAAAACGAGCGCTTGCACACTACGGCCGCATGCTGAAGATGTAAAACGACTAGGAGTCGCCGGTGCGCGTTTTATTTGCAGGAAATCCCGATATTGCAGTTCCCAGCTTAGAGAGCTTGTATGATTCGTCACATGAGGTTGTCGGAATATTGACGAACCCAGAGACCAAAGCAGGTCGAGGTCTTAGGACGAACAGTACTCCCGTAGCGCAAGCGGCATTACGCTTATGGGGAGATAGCGTGCCGGTTCTCACTTTCGAGACACTTAAGTCCGAAGCGCGAGCCGCAGTTTCGGCAATTCTACCCGATATACTTGTCTCTTTTGCCTACGGACGAATTTTTGGACCCAGATTTATGGAGCTTTTCCCAAAAGGCGGCATAAATGTGCACCCAAGCCTTTTGCCAAGATGGCGGGGCAGTTCGCCCATACCTCATGCCATAATGTTCATGGATAAGGAAACAGGAATATCGATACAGACGATAGCCCCCGAAATGGACACCGGAGAGCTCTTGAATACTCATCGAATTCCACTGACTGGCCGGGAGACAAGCGCTTCTCTTTCTCATCTCTGCGCACAACTCGCAGGCCCAATGGTCGTCGAAGTCCTGGATGAAATAGAAAATGGAATTGCAGAGTCCAGGCCTCAGTTAGGGGAGCCCACCTATTGCAGGAAAATAACAAAGAAAGATGGCCATATCGATTGGCATAGAACCTCGCGCGAAATCGATGCTCGCATACGTGCCTTCGATCCATGGCCAGGCTCATTTGCTTTTCTTAGAGATATGCGCCTTTGCATTCTAGAAGCAGAGCCTTTCGATGATTTTGATCCTATGAGCAAGGCTGGATATGTGACAAATCCTTCTCCCGGGACTATAATTGCGGTAGTTATGCAGAAGGGAATTATTATAAGGACCGGAGATGGCTACATTGCGGTAAAAAGACTACAGATGGCGACTCGCAAGGCTGTTGGGTTTCAGGAGTTTGCTTGCGGAGCGAGAGACATTATTGGTGCGGTTCTCCATTAGAGAGCTTTTAGAGAGCTTTCCGAAAAAGGCTCCATCTCAGCGATGGTTATAATATTTGCCGATAATTGCAGATGAAGGAATTCTAGAGCATGGCCAAGAAAGACAAGAAAGATATCAAAGATTTTACAAAAATACTGAAGGAAACTGCATCGAAAGCCCCTCAAAAGGTATCCAAAGTTGCAAAGACAGTCGCGGATAGCGCAAGCGAGCAGCATGAACATATCTCGAAATGGACCAAAGAGCAGAAACGAACCTTTGTATGGTTCGCAATAATCCTGTTCTTAGTAATGGTTATTGTGGCAGTATTGGTATTTTTTCTCGCGCTTCGAGGAGAAGAGAGAACGATGGTTCCGGATGTAAGACGTATGGATCTTGCGGATGCTCTTGTCAAACTTCAACAGCGCGAACTTTACCCTCGATTGACTCTACGGTTCACCGATAATCCCCTGGACCGCAATCTTGTGCTGGAGCAGTCACCTCCGCCTGGAAGTATTGTAAAGGCAGGACGACGCATCAATCTCGTCGTGAG
>JAAYWE010000306.1 GCA_012516755.1 Treponema sp. | reverse complement strand
CTTTATCGCAGAGTGCCTAAGGTTTTAACTCTTGCTGGATGTGCCGAGCCTCTTTCGATAATGCGAGACCAGGTTTTAAATATACGGAATGAGGCTCGGTGTTTCCATCTTCTATTTCTTTCACTGTCTTTAGGAGCGCTCTCAGGAGATTGGATCTATTCTCTCCAAGCGATGCAAATAATTTCTTATGCGGAATATCTTTCCCCAGGCCTCTTATATCGGCAATGATATCTATTCCTTGAATCTCACAAGTTTTTTCTAGAGCAAGCCTGCTAGTGCAAGCAAAGATCAAAACGCTGGGTTTTATTTCTTCTATTTGTTCTACCACAGAGAGCACTTGCTCCAGCCTATCTCCAGGAAGATTCAGATTGTCTACATCGAATACTTTAAGAGCATTTTCGGGCATAATTGCGGCTTGATTTGAAGAATTTTCTTGCTCAGTGCCCATGGTAGCTCGTAGATAACTTTCTCTAAAGGCTCGATTGAATACTTCCAGCTCTGTATCGCTCCTTCCTATACCGCGAGCAAAGAGCAGGGCTGCTGAGGCATTTTTGTCTGTCTCTTTTTGGAGAACAGCAAGGCGATAGCCCGCTAAGAGCCCAATCTGTCGGTATGCCCACGCATTATCCCATTCGACAGAATAAAATCCATTGGCTGGAGTTAAAAGGTTTATTAACGCAAAGCAGCCTTTGGAGGCGAATTCTTGAATTACTGGAGTTACAGATGGACTGGCTATGATGATTTTCAAAGACTGATTATCCGTTGTTTTCGGATCAGTCATTTTTTCCAAAAGCTGTGTAGCGGCCCCGGGGCTTGCCACACTATCCAGCTGAAATTTACTTGCAACGGCTTGGGAGAGATCTGGATAGAGAAGCATAAAGGCTTCATCAAAGACCGCCTGTGCCATCGGATGTCTGCAGCTTGAGAATAGGAGGCTGATCAGGACAATGGTAGTATACAGCATTTTGCGAGCGAGTCCCTGACGGAAAGAAATGCAGAAGTGCTTATTTTTGTACCACATTTGATAAGCCTGTTGCATAATCGCATAATTCTCTATATAACGACAATAACCTGCAGCAAAGAGAATTTATAATTTTTCGGAGGATTATATGATCAGTTATAAAGAGCTTGGCCTGGTAAACAGTGTTGAACTTTTCCGCAAGGCTATGGAGGGTGGATACGCTATCCCGGCTTATAATTTTAACAACATGGAGCAGATGCAAGCCATCATTCAAGCTTGCGTTGAGACGAAAAGTCCTGTCATACTTCAGGTATCCTCTGGTGCACGGAAATATGCAAATGCCACGCTATTACGATCGATGGCAAAAGGCGCCGTCGAATATGCAAAAGAGCTAGGCTATCCTATTCCGATTGTATTGCACTTAGATCATGGAGATAGTTTCGAGTTATGCAAGGACTGCATAGAAAACGGCTTTTCTTCCGTAATGATAGATGGTTCACATCTCCCTTATGACGAAAATGTGGCTCTTACAAAGAGAGTGGTTGAATTTGCGCATGCTCAGAAGGACTATGTCAGTGTAGAAGGAGAGCTTGGGGTGCTTGCAGGTATAGAAGATGAAGTATCGGCAGAAAAAAGCCATTACACCCGGCCTGAAGAAGTCGAAGACTTCGTCAAAAAGACAGGAGTCGATAGTCTGGCAATCTCTATCGGCACAAGCCACGGTCGCGCGAAGTTCAAGCCAGAGCAGTGTACTCGCACTTCTGATGGAGTGCTGATTCCTCCTCCGCTTCGCTTCGACATCCTCGAAGAAGTCGAAAGGCGAATTCCTGGATTCCCAATTGTTCTTCATGGTTCTTCCTCTGTTCCCGTGGAGTATGTGCGCATGATCGAGCAATATGGTGGGAAGCTTCCAGACTCTGTGAGCATTCCAGAAGATCAGCTTAGAAAAGCAGCTCGCAGCGCGGTATGCAAGATCAACATCGATTCCGATGGCAGGCTTGCCATGACCGCTATTGTGAGAAAAGTCCTTTTTGAGCATCCAGAAGAATTCGATCCGCGCAAATACCTGGGGCCTGCACGCGATGAGCTAAAGAAGCTCTACATGCACAAGAACATTGAGGTGCTTGGTTCTGCGAACCGGGCTTAGGATGGAGTATTTTGTAACCAATATACCTGTAGGCCTTTACCTACAGGAATGAGTATGATAATATACGCCGCGCCTTTAAGCTGTCGAAAAGGCAGATGAAAGAGGCCGTTTCTCTTCCCCCGTTAGGAGAAGCGAGCCTGCGGCAGAGGAGGCCAGTTGGCAGAGAAAGATTTGCGGATCAACGAGCAGATCCGTGTGCGTGAAGTGCGTCTTATCGATGAAAATGGCGAACAGAGAGGCATAGTACCTACTCTTGAGGCATTGCGGATAGCACATGAGGTCGGACTCGACCTGGTGGAAGTTGCGCCGCAGTCCGTTCCGCCCGTATGTAGATTGCTCAACTATGGCAAATACAAGTTTGAGCAAGAAAAAAAGGTAAAAGATGCAAAAAAGCGAGCAAAGGTCACGGAACTAAAGGAAATTCGCATGCAGCCCAAGATCGCCGAGCACGATCTCGACTTTAAGGCTAACCATGTGCGGGAATTCCTGGAAGATGGCAATAAGGTCAAAGTGACTATTCGCTTCCGCGGACGAGAGCTGGCGCATACGGAAATAGGCGAGGAAATCCTTAAAAGAATTCTTGCCAAACTGGAAGGCTCTTATATACTGGAACGACCTCCAGTCATGGAAGGTCGGTTTATGTCGATGGTACTTCTACCAAAGACAGGCGCAGCAAAAAAACAGCCGGAAAGCGATGCAATAAGCGTTGCCCCGGGAATAGAACATTGATTTATAAGGATGGTGCATCATGCCCAAGATGAAGACCAAGAAAGCCGCAGCAAAACGCTATAAATTGACAGCGGGCGGTAAGGTAAAATACAAGAAGATGAACTTGCGCCATATTCTCACCAAGAAGACCACAAAGCGTAAGAGAAACTTGAGGAAACCTGGATTCCTTGATGCAGGTCCCGTCCATCAGATAAAGAAAAAGCTTCTTCCTTACGGCTGACAGAATTGGAGGATGAAAGGCTATGCCAAGAGCAATAGATGGAACAAGACGAAAGAATCATCGAAAAGAAACACTCAAGCTTGCAAAAGGCTACTGGGGTCGGCGACATTCTAATCATAAAGCGGCAAAGGATGCGGTTGCCAAAGCGCTCCAGGATTCCTACAACGATAGGCGCAATAGAAAAACTGACTTCAGAAGACTCTGGATCGCTCGCATAAATGCGGCTTGCCGCATGAGGAATATCAGTTACAGTCGCTTTATGGAAGGACTTTCGAAAGCCGATATAGATATAAATCGAAAGATGCTCGCTGATATGGCCGCGCGTGACCCGGTGAGTTTTGATGCGGTTGTAGAGAAGGCTAAAACAGCCCTTCAGGGGTAAAGATATGTTGAATCTTGAGCAGGTTCGAGCGCTGGAAGCGCGGGTCGAAAAAGCGGTTATTCTCATTACAAAGCTGAGACAAGAAAACGCTGATTTAGAAAGCAGGCTTGCAGATACAGCCCGCTCAGAGGAGCTGCTCAGGAGTCAAAATGCCGAACTCGAACGTCAGAATGCGGCTCAAACAAGATTGGTTTCAGAGATTTCCGAGAAGGTCGAGAGTCTTAGCGCTCATGCCAAGGAAGCCGAGGAGAAAGCAGCCGAGGCTGAACTAAAGGCAGCCGAAGCCAGGGAGCGCGCAGCCGCTATGGAGCGAAAAGCTCAGGCTGCTGAAGAAGAAATAGCACGTTATCGTGATCGCGCACTCTCCGCAGAGCGACGAATCTCCGAGATGGAAACTAAAGCAGAAGAATTAAAGTCCGAGCAAGATAAGATCGAGCAGGGTCTGATTCAGGCCCTCTCAAAGCTCGATTCATTCGAGGATATGGTGCTCGAGATGTCGATAGGATCAAACCTACAGGGAGCGGGATCTTTTTTTCAAACGCAAAAAGTCCCTTCTGCATCTGAAGAATCAGCAAAGAAAGCAAATGCTTCGGATAAAGCTGAAGCCTTGGAGCAGAGAGATAGCCTGGAATCCTCCGAGCCATCTCTTGAAGGCGAGGCGCAGGAAATGTCCGAATCGAGTCAAGGAGGGGGAGATTTAGAGGAGCCGGTCGACGATTCCCAGCCGGATTCTGAGTCCCAGAATGCCCCCTTTCGAGGAGGCCAAGATGAGCTCGATATCTTCTAGCCATCCAATGCATATCGAAATACTCGGTCAATCTTTTACGATCAAGACCGATGATAGCCCTGAATATATCGAGAGCCTGGTAGAGGATTTGAAGCGGAGATATGCAAGAATATCTGCCAGGATGAGTGTGGCTGACCCTCTGCGTGTTGCGATTTTAGCAGGTCTTTTCCTTTTGGATGATTTACGAAAAGCAGAGAGTCCCACGATATCGCTCAAGAGCAAGGCAGCTAAGGATAAAGCAAGCCAATCTGAAGGTCGACTCTTAAATGAAGACTTTGACGAAGACCAGATTCTTGCGCAGTTGGATAAGAAGCTTGGAGAGCTTGGGCTTTGATTATCCGGAATTGTCTATATTCATGTATTCTAATATATTCTTATTTCCTTTATTTGAAATTAAACCCTAGATCGAGGAGAATTTTTGATGATAATGCCGCTTGAATCTCTTATAAATTTCTCGGGTAATGCATATGAATTGGCTGCGGCGATTGCCGTTCGAGCTTACCAACTTGCCGTATTGCGGACACCTGAAGTGGAAAAAAACAACGGCAAGGTCGTTTCTATGTCCACTCAGGAAATCCTCGAAAAGACCATTGGCTACAAGTTCATTGCCGGTTGATGCCATAATATTTGTTGGTCCAACTGCATCTGGGAAAACCCATCTTTTAGACACTATTTTTGGTGAAGGCGCAGATTTATGGATTCCACGACTTCGAAGCCTATGGCACGCTGATCTAAATGCTGCTCAAGTCATCTCCGCGGATTCTATGCAAGCCTATCGCTTTCTGGATATTGGAACGGCTAAGCCTTCGAAGGATTTACTCAAGAGACTTCCTCATCATCTTATAGACATAAAAAATCCCGATGAGCAGTACACTGCAGGCGAGTTTGTCGAGCGAGCCGATGCATTGTGCAATCAGCTTTCAGCTCAAGGGATTTTGCCTATTCTGAGTGGTGGAACTGGCTATTACCTCATGAATTTCATCTGTGGCTTGT
>JAAYWE010000305.1 GCA_012516755.1 Treponema sp. | reverse complement strand
TACCGAAGAGATAGCTCATGGGATCGGCATAGCCCGGAGTCTTGGCCATAAAGATCACACCAAGGCTCATACCGATGGCCCAAAGCGCATTGATGACAGTGTCCTCGCGCTGTTTTGCCTTTTTCGACACGATACTTATCGTAATAGCAGCAAGGATGGCGAATACAAGCGCACCAAGCATTGGACTTATCCACTCAGGAGCGCCTCTCGAAACAAGAAACAGAGCAAGCCCTATGCCACCCAATACAGTATGTGAAATCGCGCCAGCAAGCCCTGCAATCCTGCGCACGGTGACCAGAGAACCAAGAATGCCAAATAAAAAAGCTGCCAGCACGCTGCCTATGAGAGCATTTCTGACAAAGGGAATAGAAGGATTTATTACTGCCTGGAAGAAGCTGCTCATTGGTCTTTTCCTTCGCAACAAGCATTGTCCGGCAGCTCGATATCATGCCGAACACGAAGCATGTTGCTTCCGTATATGTCCTTTGGCAGATCTTCCGCCTTTTCCATGGCATGTCGGTGTACCGAGTGAGGATGCTCGGAATCCTGACCTACACAGAGAACGGTATCCGCAAGTCCTGACACGAAGTTCGAATCATGAGTGGCGATCAAAACCGTTGTGCTTCTCTTTATGCGAGCCAGCACTTCGAAGAATTTATTCTCGCTACCAATATCCATATTTGCAGTTGGTTCATCCATAACAAGGAGCCTTGGATGTCCTACTAGCGCTCGAGCTACCAGGACTCTTCGCCTCTGTCCCCCGGAAAGAGCAGAGAATGGACGTGCTCGCAGGTCCGTAACTTCTGCTTGCTCCATAGCCCACTCGATATCCTCTTTTTTTTGGTCTTTCGAAATGTATGAAAGCCCGGAGAGCCTTCCCATACCTACGACATCTTCGACTCGAATGGGAAAGGCTTGGTCAAAGTTTGTATGCTGAGGCACATAGCCTATAGATTCAATTCGTCTGCGAGGAGAGACGCCAAACACAAGGACTTGTCCCTGCTGTGGTTCCAGAAGACCTACAATGAGTCTAAGCAAGGTACTTTTACCCGCTCCATTCTTGCCGGTAAGCACTACGAATTCGCCGCTATGTACATGGAAGCTGACATTTTTGAACACTTCTGCTTCGCGATAACAAAAGCCCAGATCATGGCACCAGATGGCAACATTATCCGGAGGATGAGGCAGTGTAGGTTCGATAGAAGCACCATGTTCCTTGCCTTCTATGGAATTCAGGCTACCCGTCCTTTGCCTTAGCGAGGCTATCCGATATTTAATCTCCTGGTTCATTCTATTCTCTTTTGCCTATTGACATAGACAAGGCCTGGCCTATTCTGGACAAATTTTCTAGCCAGTCGGAAGCTAGAGGGTCGATCGGCACAACCACGGCTCCTATTGCGCTTGCAATGGCTCTTGCAGCGCTTTCTGAAAATTGCACCTGAGTGAAAATTGCGCAGGCTTTCTCTTTCTTTGCAAGCTCTATGAGAGCGTAAAGCTCTCTCTGCGTCGGTTCCTTGCCACCTAGCTCGACCGCAACCTGTTCAATATCGAACATATCAAGAAAATAGCCAAATGCTGGATGATATACAAATACTCGAGCACCGGAAAGCGGCGCAAGCTTTGTCTTCAGTGCTGAGTATACGGCATCGATATCTTTCAGATAGTCTTGACAATTGGTCTTGTATAGCTCTCTATTTTCAGGATCTATGGCTATCAAGGTATCCTGAATTACCATGATCTCTGTCTTGGCTTGCTCAATACCAAGCCAGGTATGCTGATCGAGATTTACAAGGGCGGGATCGGAATTTTCTGCATATTTGTCAACTGCATCTTGGTCATGTTCCTTCTCGCCTGGCCGAAGCTTTCTGAATTGGACATCTTTTGTCACATCTATGATCTGAAGCTTTGGAAACATGGCGCGCAATTTGGGTTTAAGCGAATACTCAAAGTCTACATTGATGGAAAACCATAGCTTCGCGTTTCCCAATTCTGCGAGCTGGCGAGGCGAGGGTTCAAAAGAATGAGGATTCGAGCCTGGAGGCATTATGACAATGGCTTCAACTTTATCTCCCGCAATGCGATTTATCCATTCTCTCATTGGAGGAATACTGACCGCTACTTTGATAGGCTGTTTCTTGTTCTCTGAATACCCTAACCCTGCAATTCCCAGAAAAATGATCAGAATTATGCGCATCAAAAACCTTCTGGCATTTGAATATCGATGCGTTTTCATAGTTCCCTCCGCATATGCAAGTCACTTGCAAAACATATCGAGAAAATAGAATTTTTGCAAGTGATTTGCAAGAAATCGAAAATCTCGCCTCTAGCTCCGATTTTGAAGTATTATATATAAAAAGAGTAAATGGAGGTTCTTATGGACGAGCTCATGCAAGCTTTAAGAAATGCTTTGAAAAGCGAAGTCGATAGTGTGACCATTTATTCAGAGGCCGCCCTGCGTGGTGAAGGAGATGTCGCTCAATTCTTCGCAAGTCGCGCAGAAGAGGAAAAACGCCATTACAACTGGCTCTTGAGTTATTATAGAGAAATGCTAGCCGGGCAGATGCCGGCAATGAATCTAGCCGCGGAAATACAGGCGGGTTCGCATAAAAGCCCGATATTCAGCCATGATTTCCTGAAAAGGATTGCTTCAGATCGCCATGTCAGTGCTGCGGTTTCAAGCGCTGTCCTTCTCGAACTGAATAGTACTCAATACTATAGCAATATGGCTAATCTTGCAAAGGAACCTCACCTCAAGGCATTCTTCAACTCGATGTCTGAATGGGAAATGCGACATTATGAAGAGTTATTGAAGATTCAAGAAGAATCGAAAAGTTACTGGTTTGAAGTGCAGAACTTTGAGCCTTTTTGAGAGCCTTTTCAGGCTCTTTTAGATCTGAGCTTTTTCGAATGATCTCGGAATGGCCTCATCGAAACAGGCCCATGGGAAGGCTCCTGTCGGAAGGGCCCGATCGGAACAGGCCCCTCGGAATGGCACAATCGGAAGGCTCCCAAAGGCGCTGACCTACAGAGGATTAAAATCACTCTAAGCCAATGCCCGTACTGATTCGCGCTCTACGATGGTTGTTGAGAAAAGCTCTACTTTTCCTTGCATGCTCCCTCTGGCAATCCAATCGCATACAAGATCGGCGCTCTTCTTGCCCATTTCGAAGATCGGCTGATGGACCGTGGTCAGGCCAGGAGTCGTAAAGGCTGAAATATCGATATCATCGAGACCAATTACACTGATGTCTTCGGGCACTCTAAGGCCTGAATCATAAAGCGATTTTATCGCGCCTATTGCAAGCTCATCTGTCGCAGCAAACACCGCAGTCATAGGCGATCTTCTGTTCAAGAGTGTCATCATACCCGAGCGGCCAGCCTCGGGGTTGTAGGAAGGAACGCGAACTATGAGTTCTGGGTTGCAAGGAATACCATGCGCCTTGAGCGCTTGGCGATAGCCTTCTTCTCGCTGCTTTCCGAAACTAAAGTGTCCTCCTGTAATGAGCCCAATATTGCTGTGTCCTTTCTGTATAAGGTATTCGATCGCCAGGGTAGCTGAGGCTTCTTCTTCTATGTGAACCGCAGGGAAATCGAATTGCTCCTTTTCGAATGTGCATAGCGCGACAGGCAAGCCTCTCTCTTGGATATGCTGATAGACCGCCGGGCTGTCTAGCTCATGAATAAATATTATGCCATCTAGCGTCTCGCTTTTTAGTCGGCGCAGAAAAGCTTGTTCGCTGGCCTCAGACCATCGGATGAAAAAGAACTGAGTCTTGTAACCACGTTGCTCAAGGAAAAACTCCATCGACGCAAAGAGCTGTCTCTGAAACATATTGAACAGATGAGGGATAACAACGCCAATTGTAAAGCTTCTCTTGAGTACCATCGACCGCGCTACATTGTTCTGCACATATCCTTTTTCTTTGACGATGCTGAGCACGCGTTGACGCACTTCGTCGCGCACATATTCCCTCTCATTAAGGACGCGCGAAACGGTAGAAGGCGAAACGCCAGCAAGCCTGGCGATATCTTTGATACTGGTCATATATTTCATCATAGCCTCTGAAAAGATTTTCATCTAGAGACAGAGCTTTTGTCCGTGCGACAAATTTGCGCAAGGGTAATTGCCTCGCCATCTTTGACCTCTGCCCTGAAAGCTCTCATTGACGAAAACTGAAGGAATATCGCACAATATATCATCATGATAGTAGAAAAACGCCTTTTATCCCTTTACATATGTCTCTTTGCTGTCTTTGCCCTTTTTGGCATTTCCATGACAGTCATAGGGGCTACGCTTCCAAAGATATTCGCGGAATTTGGCTGGTCTTATATGACGGCAGGAATGGTCATAGCGGCGGGTTCGGTTGGATATTTTCTATCGAGTTACCTTGCTGGAATTCTCTTCCCCTTCCTGGGGCTCCGCTTTTTGATTTCCTTATCGCTGATCCTTATATGCTTTGGGCTTGAATTCTTCGCAAAGACACCTACAGCATGGCTCAATACGATGCTCTATTTTATAATTGGAGTAGGCCAGGGTGGAATAGAAATTGCAGTCGACTGGGCTGTACTCCGCATGGAAGGTCCTGGGGGTGGAAAAGCTATGAGCCTGATGCATGGTGCTTTTTCGATTGGAGCCGTAGTCGGACCACTAGTAATAGCTATATTGATCAGTGCTAACCTGGAATGGACGCTCGTTTATCGAATTATGGGTGTATTATTCCTTTGTATTGCGATTTTCATGCAATTCATGCCTTTTAAGTTGCTCGGAAAGGGCAGAGGACAGATAACAAATAGATCGAGGCGCGATCTTTTTCATCAGCCGATGTATTGGCTTGGATTTTTTGCCTTGTTTGTCTATGTGGGAGTTGAACTAGGTATTTCGAACTGGATTGCTGAGTATTTTGTAAGTGTTTTCGGAGCTCCCATACCCACAGGTTCCTTCATGGTCTCTCTATTCTGGGCAGGGCTGCTAATGGGACGTTTTGGAATTCCAATAATTCAGAAATCCATCAAAAGGGAAAGGATCTTGATAGCTCTATCGACACTGATGGCCATTTCTTTGATAGCTTTCAATATGATCGGCTTTATTGGAGATGGAAAGCTTGCCAGTGTTATTGCCGGAATTTTGGTTATCCTTGCTGGCTTTGGTTGTTCTATTATCTATCCAACTATCATGAGTATCATTGGTGATTATTTCCTTCATGCTCAGAGTGAGGCTGTTGGTTTTGCGGCAATGGGTGGTGGCATAGGTGGATTTTTATTTCCATATATGATGTCGGCTGTCTCAACAGGATGGGGAATTCGCATAGGGTTCGCAATCTATGCTCTCTTTTCGCTTCTTATGGTCGTTCTTAATATCTTCCTTGTACGAGCTCAAGAGCAAAAAAGTATCGGTGTATCGGAGCCCTGATCTATATAGGAATAGGATAGGAATCGTAGCATGAAGGCATTTCATGCGCTTATAAAGGGCGAAGTCCAAGGCGTTGGATTTCGTATGTCCGCAGTGATTCGTGCTGAACGATTAGGGTTAAAAGGCTGGGTACGAAATACCGAGGATGGTGATGTAGAAGTATGGGCGGAGGGAGATCCTCAAGCTCTGGATCAATTCTATTCCTGGCTTCAGGTGGGACCTGCAGCTGCTCGCGTCGATCGAGTCCTAAAGACCGATGAGATACCAAAGGGCAACTACATAAGATTTTCGGTTAGCTTCTGATTATTGATGTTCAGAGCCTTTGATATAGCTCCACTTTCCCAGGGGCATGTCTTAGGTCTAGGCTATAACAGTATGTCCCAGTTTAGAATACATCAAAGATTCTGAACGCTGCTGAGATATTGCAAAAGCCCGCTAAGAAGCATCTCTATCGCAATCGTTGTCAGCACCAAGCCCATAAGGCGTTCGATTGCCGAGAGAGCCCTTGGGCCAAGCCACTCCTTCAATTTGTTCGACATGAAAAACGCTACCATGGTGACAAGAATGGCTATAAAAATCGCCCCAACCCATTCAAGCGCTCGCGAAGTATCGGACTTCATCAAAAGCATGACATAGGTAATGGCGCTTGGTCCCGCTATCAATGGAATGGCGACGGGCACAATAAATGGCTCGCCCTCGATCTCATCCTCGACAAGCTTCCCGCCGGTTCCTGGGAAGATCATGTTCAAAGCAATCAAGAAAAGGATTACCCCGCCTGATATGCGAAGGATATCGTCTGATAGATTCAAAGCGCTTAGAAATACCTCACCAAAGAAAAGAAATCCCACCAAGACCAGAAAAGCGATGAGACACTCCCGTAAGATCACTTCCGAACGCCGTCCCTTAGGTACATGCTTCAAAGATGCAATGAATAGTGGAATATTCCCTAAAGGATCGGTGATCAGTATGAGGAGGATTGTGACGGAAAGAAAACTCTGCCTCATAGTCCTTAGCTTCCGCCTCCTTGATTTATATTCTTAGTCTTTTTAGCTATTATAAATAGCTTACAGCTCAACTAGTTAGCAGCGCAATTATCTGCTTCATATGACTTTCTCGTTATGCAGCTTCATGTAGGTTCGCTTCAGGTTCCTCCGTCCATGCTCGAGGGTCGCGCACTTCTGGAGACACTAAATATCGAAGATATAACTACAGCGGAAAGAATAATCACTCCCCCTAAGATAGCCATTCTCGATGGCTTTTCGCCGATAGCGAGATATACCCATACTGGATTTAGCGCTGGTTCGATTATAGATATGAGAGAACTCTGGATTGCGGTTATGCGCTTTATTGCATAACTGAAAAATACGGCGGAAAAACCTATTTGGACTATGCCAAGGCCGAGAATGGCAGCCACAGATCTCTTGCTGATGACAGGCGGAGGCAAGAAGATACAAATCAAAAGTGAAACGATAGCTGTCATGCAATGGGAGATAAACAGTGATTCAATGGGCGAGCCTTCCTTCTGTTGTCGCATAAAAAGCATATGGATTGCAAAGGTCATACCTGCCAAGACCGCCGCTACATCGCCCTTTATATGGCCAAGGCTGAGCGAATCGGCAAAAAACAAGCACATCCCTATTACAATCGCAATGAGCGCACCTATCTGCTCTGGAAGAGGCTTTTCTTTTAACATAACACCCGAAAGGAGCATTACATATACTGGCGCACCATATTGAAGGAGAATTGCATTTGCGCTGGTTGTATTCTTGTTTGCGTAGACGAATAGGAGCATAGTGCATGAATAAGATATCGCGGCGATAATCTGGTTCTTACCGAAGTTCAATTTTGGCTTGCGTACTACCGCAAAAATAAAGAGTGCTGCAACAAGACTTCGCGCTCCGGCAATTGCAATAGGATGCCAATCGATGAGCTTAATGAATAAGCCGCTTAGACTCCAGCAAACAGAGGTCGCCACCATGGCCATTATGCCTTTTATATCGCTTCTCATAGTAATCTTCGTACAAAAGCCAGTCTGAGCTGATGTTTCAAACCTTAATCCAAATCCCAGTTTCTTAGATTTGGAGCTTCGATCTCCTTGAAATAACGTACTGTGACTACACGCAACTCATTTGTAGCATCTTCGTCACAGACCACGATGGCTTTTGGGTGCAGCTGAATGCAACTTATTGTCCACATATGGTTCACGCCCATCTCGATGCCATGCTTTAGCGCTCTTGCCTTTTCCATTCCCGATACAAGAATCATGACTTCCTGTGCATCCATTATTGTACCTACGCCTACGGTAAGAGCCTGTGACGGGACTTTTTCTGGATCTCCACCAAAGAACCGGGCATTGGCTTTCTTTGTATCCCGGGTGAGTGTCTTGATCCTTGTACGCGATGATAGAGATGAACCAGGTTCGTTGAACGCGATGTGTCCATCCGCACCTAAGCCGCCGACAAATAAATCAATTCCACCAGCATCGCATATCGCCTTTTCGTAGGCAGTGCACTCTTTCTGCAGGTCTATGGCCATGCCATTGAGAATATGTACATTTTTTGGTTCTATATCGATATGAGAAAAAAAATTATCCCACATAAAACGATGATAGCTCTGCTCATGTTCGGACGTAAGGCCAACATATTCGTCCATGTTGAATGTAATTACATTCTTAAAGCTGACTTTTTTAGCTTTGCAGAGGGTGATCAGTTCTCTATACATTCCAAGCGGAGTCGAGCCTGTTGGAAGTCCAAGTACAAATGGCTTCTGAGAATCATGTTCATTTATGTGCTGTACCAGATAATAAGCTGCCCATTTTGACATCAATTCATAGCTCTGCTGAATGACAACTCTCATATTATTCGCCTTTCAATAGCATTATGATCATATTTTATTTTGCCATCAATTATTGTCATCTGCACATCGAAGTCCGCATTTGCGAGCACAAGATCCGCCTTATATCCTGGGCTAATCATACCACGTCTTCTAAGGCCGAATATTCGAGCCGGATTTGCACTTGCCATCTTTACTGCGCTCTCAAGCGGCACTCCGAATCTGACGAGGTTCAAGACACCTTCGATCATGGTAAGAGAACTGCCAGCAATCACTCCATCTCTTGCTCTATAGAAGAGATTGTCTTCAAGGTATACTTCCTCATCATTGGCAAACATGGGAGCATTTACCGCTTGCTTTGTCGGTTTGAGCGAGTCTGTAACCAGCACGATATTGCCTTCCGGTTTGTCTCGGAAAAGAAGGCGAATCAGATCAGGATGCACATGCAGCCCATCCCCTATAATCTCGCAAGATAAATCCGACTGGATAAGGACGGCTCCGACTGCGTTAGGGTTTCTATGATGGAGCCGACTCATC
>JAAYWE010000304.1 GCA_012516755.1 Treponema sp. | reverse complement strand
TTATACAGATATGGCTACTGGTGTGCGAGCCAGGAATCAGGTTCTCATCTACATGGACACCTATATTTTTGGCAAAGGCTTCTTGCCTACCACTCAGGTCAAAGTGCCGGATAAGTATTACATGATCAAGATAAACAATTGAACAACTAATCGAGAAGAGCCCCTCGCGTTTATAGCTTGAGCATGTGTGGGGCTCTTTTATAGAGGCATAATTAGTGCCTGATATGCATTATTACTGGAGTCGATAGAAATGCGCCGATCCGTTTCTTTGTTGCTTATTTGTACTTTCTTTTTTCTTATTCTGAGTCCGATTTGTTCGGATCCATTTTATGGTGCAAGTACTATCTTGCATGATATTCGCCCAAGTAAGGGAATTGTGCAAATTTCCTGGCTTTCGGAATGGTTCGCACCCTTAAAGGGGACACCTTCTGATACTCGAGTGTTCATTGCTGATTCAAAAAAACCTGGAGCAACAGTCTTTGTAGCCGGTGGAACACATGCCAACGAAATTGCTGGTATAATCTCTGCGGTAATCCTTGTCGAGAACGCAATTCCTTCCTATGGCAGGCTAATAGTAATTCCAGACATCAATATGAGCGCTTCGACATGGACTGAGAGCACTATTGTACCGTCGTGGATCAGAATCGACAGCCCTCATGGTGCTCGATTTTTCAAATATGGTGCGCGATATACCGATCCAGTGCATCAAGGAATGACCGATCCCGATCGCTATAAGCATCCAAAAGGAGGTGATTCTTTCGAGGGCTCCGAGTCTCGCAATCTCAACCGTGTTTATCCTGGTAAGCCTGATGGAACTCTAACAGAACAACTTGCATGGGCGGTTATGACTTTGCTCAAAAAGGAGAAAGTGGACATAGCCTTCGATTTGCATGAAGCTGGACCAGAATCACGCCTTGCCAATATGATTGTGGCAAATCCGAAGAACCTGGATCTTGGTGCCTTGGCGGTGATCAACCTGGAATTGGAAGGGATTAATATGAAACTGGAACCTTCGAGCGACGTGTTCCATGGGCTTTCTCATAGAGAATGGGGAGACGAGACGAGTGCATCTGCTTTTCTTATTGAGACTCCGAATCCAGCCCAAGCGACCGATAAAGGGAATCCGGTAGAAGATCCAAAGCATCCTCTCGAAGAGCGTGTGGCCATACATTTGGCAACAATTGAAGCAATTCTGGATGCATGGAATTCCGATTGTTTGCCAGACAAGCATATAGAATTTGCAATGTTTCCTAGCTGGCAGGCTATCAAGGCGCGGGGTGTTGGCGAAAGTCTAAACTGGTAAACTAATTGATATTGAGGAGGTTTTTGATATGGCTCAGAAGAACAAGAGTGTTGGCTTAGGAATGAAGCATGGTGTAAGAAAATTCTTATTGTTTTTATTGGCTGCTTTCGTCTTTGCTCTGCCCATATTTGCTGCTGATACAATTAACGCTGAGATTACTGCACGCAATGGCATGGTGGCTTCTGCTCAGCCGCTCGCTTCCGCTGCCGGTCTTGAAATTCTAATGGCTGGTGGCAATGCAATAGACGCAGCCATTGCGGCAGCCTTTGCCCTTGGGGTTGTAGAACCTAATGCAACAGGTCTTGGCGGCGAAGGCATGATGGTCATATATCTCGCAGAGAATAAGACAACTATTGCAATCGATTACCGTTCAATGGCGCCTCTGGCGGATATGTCGAAAATCAAATTTGGCAGTGAAGGTCATGTGGCGGTAGCCGTCCCAGGTACGGTAGCGGGTCTTTGCACCGCACTCAAGGATTATGGAACAAAAAGTCTGGCTGAGGTCATGGCACCTGCTATTCGCTATGCTCGCAATGGATTTATAGTGAGCGAGACGTTAGCGCAGACAATTGCAGATCGGTTCGATCCTATCTCGAGAAACGAAGCGCTTTTACAGATCCTTGCGCCTGAAGGCCTGCCTTTACAGACTGGCGATATATTCAAAAATCCAGACTTAGCCGTTACTCTCGAAAAAATCGCTGCAGGAGGGCCAGACGTTTTCTACAAAGGAGATATAGCCGACGCTATTGCACAGGATATGGCGAAAAACGGCGGTTTTATTACAAAAGCAGACCTGGCTGCGTATCGAGCGATCAAGCGTGAGCCCGTGCGTGGTACATACCGTGGTTATGAAATAGTATCGGCGCCTCCGCCCGTAGGTGGAATTTCCGTAATAGAGATGCTCAACATGCTCGAATGTTTTGATATAGCATCCGAGCAGCCCCTTTCTCCCAGGAATATTCACATTATGGCTGAAGTCATGAAACGAGGATTTGCAGATAATTCTGCCTATGTAGGGGATCCTGATTTTTTCCAGATACCTGTAACAGGCCTTCTTGATAAAGAATATGCGAGAAGTCGTGTCCAAGAAATCGATATGAATAAAGTCACGACTTCAATAAAGGCTGGAACACCCGACGAACACCCGTCCACAACGCATCTCTCCGTTGTCGATCGGCATGGTAACATGGTGGCGCTCACGCAAACCATTTCGGGATTTTGGGGAGCATGTGTTGCGGTGCCCGGAACTGGGATCATTCTCAACAATGAAATGCAGAATTGGTCTTCGCGCGGTCCAAATTCCTATGCACCCGGGAAGCGAATGCGCACTACTATCGCCCCTACGATCATAGCAAAGGATGGGAATCCTTTTGTGACAATGGGGACCCCTGGAGCGGGAAGAATAATTTCCACTATGGTCATTTTGACGGTGAATCTCATAGATTTCGATATGGGTGTTCAGGAAGCGATAGAATCCCCTAGATTCTATGCGCGGGATACCGAAAAACTCCTATCTTTGGAATCGAGAATTCCCAAAGAAACCCAGGAATGGCTCAAATCGATCGGCTATAGCATAAAGGAATATCCGCCCTTTGACCTCTTTTTTGGCGGAGCACAGGCAATTCTTGTAGATCCGAAGACGGGAATCATGCACGGAGGTGCTGACCCTAGACGCGATGGTGCAGTCTTCGGATTTTGAAGGTGTGGCATATGATTTATAGATATTCTAGTACAAAGAGATTTCTCGCAATAGTGTGTTTTATGCTTTTAGGAATATTGCCGATTTTTGCGCAATATTCTGTCCCATCGACTCTTGTGGCGAGTTTTGAGCGCCCAGGATTTATAACATCAGCTGGTCAGACTTCCGATGCCGCAATTGTTAAAGTCCTGGCCAACACAAGGCTCAAGCTCGGTCTTGATTATGATATTGCGGCAAAGCCTGAGACTATAGCAAACGCAAAGACGCTAGTGCTCGTTCTTGGTGTCTCGAACAAAGGTCTTGGTGCCGCAGGGTTGAGCATTGAGCAGGAAATTGAGCGCGTGCAAAGCATCGTTGCTGAAGCCCTCAAAAATAATACCCGAATCATTTCTATACATACAGGTGGAACCGCGCGCCGAGGAGAAGCCTCGAATCAAGTAATAGAGCTCTGTGTCCCTGCTTCTGATGTGGTAATTGTCGTCGAAGGCGGCAACAATGACGGCTTTTTTACTTCTTTGTGCGAAGAGAACAATGTCTTCCTTGTTCAAGTCCCTTCTATCGCCGAAGCAGGTAATGTGCTCAAGAGTCTTTTTGAAGCGCAATGAGAAAGTTCTTTCTTGCTTGGCTTGTTTTGCTCGGCCTCTTTGTTTCGCAAGCTCAAACAGAGGATGGCGTAGCGTTTGTTATGTCAGAAGTGAAGGCAGGGGAAGGTGTCGAAAAGGTTCTTTCCCTGTCTGCTTTTTTGTCGTCATTAGAGGGAACTGCTTTTGACACACCTGTTTTTTTTCTCGGAGACAGCCCAGCACTGCATGTGAAAAACGCACCTGAAAGATCTATTTCGGAAGAAACTACTGAAAAACAGGATAGTTCCTCGACAGACTATACGGTTGCTATAGTAGCCGGTGCTCATGCAAACGAAATTGCGGGGAGTCTAGCGGCATATTGGATAATCGAGCATTGCAGAGTGTCTGGCGGCAAGCTCATTGTTGTGCCTCGAGCAAATGCCTCGGCTGCAACATGGTCGACAAGCAAAGTCGCTGCACCCATTCTTCATTATGGAGCTAGGCTCTCCAATCCTGCCCATGAAAAGGGCCCAGATCCTGGTTTTTTTATTCCCTTCGATGCTTCGGAATCTTTGCCTTCTTTATCTGGTCAGGAAGTGCGAAATCTAAATCGTCAATATCCCGGGGATCCAACGGGCAACTACACAAGTCAAATTGCGTATGCTATCACTCGGCTACTCGTGCAGAACCATGTGCGAACAGCGCTGGATCTGCACGAAGCAAGCCCAGGTTCTTCTCTTGCGTGGTCTATCATTACAAGGCCTGAATATCTCGATGTGGCAGCGCTCGCCGTGCTTCAAATAGAAGAGGAGACTGAAAAATCCTTTCACCTTGAGAGCTCAAGAGATGAGTTTGCAGGCTATTCGCATTGGGAATGGGGAAAGCTAGGTATTCGAGCTTTTCTTGTGGAAACACTGAACCCAGCACAGCCGAGCGATGATCCTACCATCGATCAAATCTTCAATGATAAGGCCCCTCTTGTAGAGAGGGTTTTTATACATCTCTGCACAGTAAAGGCTCTTGTAGCTTCTGCTTACGAAGAGCTAGGAGATTTAGTTGCTTTGAATATCGAGGGCTTGCCTTCGTCAAAAGAAGAAGTACAAAAATGGCTGCTCGGTATAGAAGAGAATTAAAGCGCTGTATTTTGCGCTCAATATCGCTCAATATATTCATAGAATGAATACGGCTTATCTCTCCAAGGACCTAGCCATGGAGCGAGTTTCATCGTTTCTCTCACGATGGAAGAATAGTACCGACCAAGACATAGATTTTGATCTGGCAAAAAGTTCCGAAATCATCGAAGACGCGTCTGAGTTATTGAGAAAAGTGCCCAGAGAGGTGCAAAAGATAGGATGCTATTGCCTTGCTTCCCAGAGGAAAGTCGTAGTCTGGCTCCTAACAGATGAAAGCGGACATGGGAGCGGCGATGAGGAAAGAGGACAAGATTTTCTTCAAATTGTATTGCAAAAACCCCCAGAATTTGGATCGGTTCCGGTAGAAATTAAGTACAATGTAATGAGCAATTCAGCAGACCGTAATAATAACGTATGTCTCTGTGGTATCGAGATATCCTATGGGAACATTCTAATATTGAGTCCTCCTGCGACCGGTGAGATGGTCATCTCTATATCG
>JAAYWE010000040.1 GCA_012516755.1 Treponema sp. | reverse complement strand
GCTTAAACGATCAGGAATGCATTGGACTGTCGAAGGTGCCAATGCCATTATTGCGCTCCGTTGCAATAGACTTAGTCATCGCGATGAAGATTACTGGGCTCGAAGAAATGCTGCTTAGCCATCTTTGCACAAAATTGTCGTGCACCCGAAAGATCATCGGCATAAATAAGCGCTTGGGCAGAAAGCAGGCTGACAGGCCAAAGAGTGTAGTATATGCTTAATAAGTCAGGCTTGGTCATAAATCGACCTGAGCAAGAAGCTCCTTTAGACCATTTAGGTCCTTTGGATCCTTTAGAGCGAGTTCTATGGAAAAGAAAGAGAATACTGAAGTCCTTGATGATACATTTATTGCCGCTGCAAGGGATTATCGAATGCTACTCGATAAGGACTATCCCCTCGATGCAAGCCTCAAATTAGTAGGGGATCGCTATAGGCTTTCGCACAATGGGCGCATGATGCTATATAGAGGTATCCTTTCTCTAAAAGCTTCCCAGATCAATCTCGCCAAGCTTGTCCGCAGTCCATGGGAGAGAGCTTCGCTCGGTGTCGATGGTTACAATATCCTTTTCACTCTCATGAACTATATGCATGGTCACCCTATGTTCATTGCTACGGACGGATTCTTGCGCGATGTGGGCGGCGCGCATGGGCGCATAGCGGATCACCGTGGTTTCGAGCGTATGGCGGAAATTACGGCAGAATACCTGGCCGCCCTCAATCTCCAGAGTCTGACTTTCTTCCTCGACGCTCCGGTCTCTTCGAGCGGTCGACAGGCTGGATTCCTGCGAGAAGCCTTTGCTCAGCGGTCTATCAATGCCGAAGTTCGCTTGGAAAATGGAGTCGATCACTTTCTGGCATATTGGGAAGGTGAGCTCATAGCTACGGCTGACTCGGCCATAATTGGGCGGACCAATGCTCATGTCTTCGACCTCGCTCGCGCAATACTCGAAAATAAGTTCGATGCTCGCTTTATCTCTCTCGCGCGCTTCTTGGAACCCAGCTACCCTATCAGCGCGCCGCCTTGATTCGTTTTATAATCATTGAACCGGTCCATTGGATAAGTTCCACCAGTGCAACGATAGCTACTACCGCTACAGCCATGACATCCGCGCGAAAGCGTTGATAGCCGTATCTAATAGCCAGATCTCCAAGCCCACCACCTCCTATAACACCCGCCATGGCTGAATAACCGAGCAAACTGATCATCGTTAGTGTTAGGCCGGATATAAGCGATGGTAGCGCCTCAGGAATTAGAATGGCAAATAGGATGCGCGTCTTTGAGGCTGCACAAGAAATTGCTGCATCGATTACTCCCGAATCTACTTCGGAGAGCGATGATTCCACAATGCGCGCTAGAAAAGGAATTGCAGCTATAGACAGAGGCACAATGGACGCGATAGTTCCAAGGCTTGTTCCAACTATTATGCGGGACAGCGGCAAAACGAGCACCATAAGGATGACATATGGAAAAGAGCGGAACATATTTATTGCACGATCAGCTATACGCTTTACTAAGAGAGCTCCAGGATACTTACCCGCAAAGCGATCTTGCGAAAGAGTAAATAGCAATATTCCCAATCCGCCACCAAGTATAGTCGATATCAATGTCGAAGCGGCTATCATCAGGATGGTCTCTCCTAAGGGTCGAATAAGGAGTCGAAGTATCTCAGACATAGCTGTGCCCCTTTTCTTCTTCTTCCTTGAGAAAAGCCTTTGCCGCTTCGGAACGAGGATTGGAGAAGACTTCCGCCACAGAGCCCTGTTCGACGATAGATCCGCCGGAGATCACCGATACGGTATCGCAGATGCGCCGTATGACCTCTTTCTGATGGGTAACCATGATTACGGTGAGGTTTAGTCTGTCTCGCAGAGACCGAATCAAATCTAGCACCGCTCTTGTCGTCTCCGGATCGAGCGCGCTCGTTGCTTCATCGCTCAAAAGCATCGAAGGGCTATTTGCGAGCGCGCGAGCTATTGCCACCCTCTGCTTTTCGCCGCCAGAGAGCCTGCCAGCAGGCCTGTTAGCCTTGTCCGAAAGCTCGACGAACTCAAGAAGTTCCTCTACTCGCGCACGGATTTTTTCTCGAGGCCAACCCGCGGCTTCGAGAGGAAAGGCTATATTGCCCGATGCGCTTCGCGAAGAAAAGAGATTAAAGCTTTGAAACACAAAGCCAACCTGCCGGCGCGCCTCGAGCATTGCCCGCCCATGCAGTTCATGCACAGGCATTTCGATACCTTCATACCAAATTGAGCCCTGGTCTGGCTTTTCCAGAAGACCAGCAATGCGGATCAAGGTAGTTTTGCCCGCTCCACTCTTGCCCATAATGCCATGGATGCTTCCCCTGGGCACGGCGAGCGATACCTTGTGCAGCACGCTATGGTTGCCAAAAGACTTCGACACTTCATCGATGTAGATCGCCAGCTCGGTTTTCTTTGTATGAGAATCATCAATGTCTTTGGGAAAGGCCCATCTAGGGCTTATAGACCCCCCGCGATGCGAGGTCTGGTGGGAAAGATGCGCTACCAGCGCCTGATCAGCGGCCTCCTCTGGCCGCTTTGCATGAAACATGAAAGATCTTGTGTCTGAATCATAAGTGTTCCTTTAAGACAGAACAATAGAGGATTTTGTCTCTTCTTGTCAATAGATAAACCGCGATTAGAATTATTGGGCTCTAAGATATGCTGCCTGATTATCTTAGCGCAAAATTCTCGTGAACCCACCTCCGCATAAAATTATCATGCATTACATCAATAAAGAGCGATTGCCCTTTCAAGAAATCATAGCGCATACGCCTTACAAAAAATCATGGCACACCTTCATCAACAGAAAATCATAATAAAATCAGAAGAAAATCTAAAAGTGGATTCGCCTATCGTTCGGATTCATCGATTATCGCTTCTCTAGAGAATTTCGCCCTCTTTTCCTAGAATATAAGGAAAGGATTTTAGCTTTCTGCGATATTGAATGAGCATTCCTATTCCCATGGCAAAGATAAAACCCAAGCCGGCGCAAACCACGGCAGGTCCTTCGCCCGAACCCTTGAAGATAAAAGCTCCAAAACCATAACCAACAAAAAGCATGATAAGAGGAAAACCCAGGACCCAAAAAGCGCTCTTTGCTTGTTCGCTTGTGCGAATCTCGACTACTACCCGATCTCCCTCATCTATATCGATATGATCCTTGTTATACACGGAAAGATCACTCTTGCGTATCTTGCATCTACCATTGTTGACACACACAGCACAACCTTCTTGCAATTCGATCGAAACTGTCACCATATCACCTTTAATTTCTTTGACTATCGCTCTTTCCCTCATCTACGATCTCCTTGCCGCAAATGCGGAATGGTTCAATCGAAATCGCCTTCCCGTCATCATCGAAGCAGATATATGTTCCTTGTGCTTCCGGCTGAGCGCTGGCTTCTCTTGACCATGACGGTATACCGGTCAAAAATTCCTTGACCTTAGCATCCGGAT
>JAAYWE010000303.1 GCA_012516755.1 Treponema sp. | reverse complement strand
TTGGGGAGATCCTCTCTAGAATCCGAATAGCACGAGCGAAAAGCCTGCTTTTGAATGGCATTTCCGTAAAGGTGACCTCATTTCTCGTTGGCTTCCGCGATCAAAGTTATTTCACAAAAGTATTTACCAAAATCGAAGGTATCTCGCCATCTCGCTATATAGAACAATTCCAATCTAGATCTAACTAGGTTCTTCTCAAGCACCATATTGCTAATAATCAGCACGGAATTACCAGACAAAAAGCTAAAAAGTGCTTCTTATAATAATGAGTTGCAGGTATATCTCTAATATCTGCAAAAGATTGAATTCTCAAGGAGGTTGTGCGTATGAAAAAATTCGGTATTATTGCGCTTGCCTTGTTGCTCATTCTCTTGCCATCAATGTTGTTTGCTCAAGCCAAGCCGATTGTATTGAGGCTTGCCGAAACTCACCCCAAAGGCTACCCCACAGAAATGGGCGATGAGGAATTTGCTCGCCTTGTAAAGGAACGCTCAAATGGTCGGATTATAGTTGAAGTCTATCCCGGTTCTCAGCTCGGCGAGGAAAAGGCTGTGATCGAGCAGGTGCAGTTTGGAGCCATAGACATGACTCGCGTATCTATAAGCCCTGTCGCTGCATTTGTTCCAAAACTCAATGCGTTCCAGATGCCTTACCTTTACAGAGACTCTGATCATATGTGGAAAGTATTGAAGGGCAATATTGGCATGGAGCTTCTTGCAAGCCTCGAACCTTTTGGCTTCATTGGTCTTGGATGGTTCGAAGCAGGAGCGAGGAGTTTTTACAATAGCAAAAAGCCGGTATATGCGCCTTCGGATCTGAAAGGAATGAAGATCAGGGTGCAAGAGAGCGAGCTAATGCTGGGGCTAGTGCGTTCGTTCGGCGCAATACCAACACCAATGCCTTATGGCGAGGTATATTCTGGTCTGCAGACAGGAGTTGTCGATGGAGCAGAGAACAACCCGCCATCATATTATTCTGCAAGTCATTATGAGGTAGCAAAATACTATACTCTGGATGAGCATACCATGGTCCCGGAGATCATTATTGGTTCGAAGATTTCTTTAGGGAGATTATCGAAAGCCGATCAGGATTTAATTAAGCAGGCCGCTATGGATGCTATCGATTATCAGCGCGCTCAATGGGATGCTTATGTCAAGGTTTCGATGGATAAGGTCAAGGCTGCAGGTTGCACCATCATCCCTATACCCGACAAGACAGAATGGATGAAGGCGGTGGAGCCTATGTACAAGCAGCAATCAAAAGAGATTCAAGATCTTGTTGCTAGAATTCGGGCGGTAAAGTAAACATCGAATTCCGCTGGTGAAACAGTCGAGATGCGCGCAAGGTTAGACATCAGGGTTTGTCGAGCATAGATGTAGCTTTGCGCGCATTTCGATATAGTTTTCTATGCCTATAAGCTGAGGTTTATCATGAAAAAATTCATTGTCTCCGCAGTTACATTGATTCACATTCTACTTATAAATCTATCAATGATCATGATTGTGGCGATGCTCTTATTGGTATTTGTAAACGTGGTTCTGCGCTATGTGTTTAACAGCGGTATCTATTGGTCGGAAGAGGTTGCGCTTGTGCTGGAAGTCTGGTTTATTTTCCTTTCTTTGGGGCTTGGAGTAAAGTACCGCCTGCATTTTTCCATAAATCTCGCCAACCGCGAAAAAATCTCCGCCTCTCTAAATCGCGCTCTGGATATTTTAACGGACATCATCTACATATTTATCGGCGCGGTTATGATTATATATGGAAGCAAGTTAGTAAGATTTACTATGAGTTCCGTTATGCCCGCAACTATGCTGCCGGCAGGAATCCTCTACCTTGTTTTGCCGCTTTCAGGCTTTGTGGCAATTGTTGAAGCTGTTTTTCATGTTTTCGGGTTCAACATGTTCGATGAGAAATTAGAAGCATACTTTTCTGGTCAAGGCATAAGAATCAGGGACGTATTGAGGAGCTAGGGCTATGGATGTGACTATTCCAACGATAATACTCATGGGAGGGTTTGTCCTTCTGCTTCT
>JAAYWE010000302.1 GCA_012516755.1 Treponema sp. | reverse complement strand
GCCAAGGTATTTCATCTGGGATTCGAGGATTCTTTTGGGTGACTCGTGCGGCAAATCGCGAGGTGAGTCACGTGGCGACTCGCATGAGGCGCGACAGTCTAGAGCATGGCTATTTTGATCGCGCGAATCTTGACTGATGCTTATGTCGAATACTTCTTCGCCGAATAGTTCCTGTGATTCAGGCGCTTTGGAAGACGGCCAGGTTGTATAAAAGCTGTCGGTCTTCTGGACTACCTGGACACATTTCTCGACCTGGGTGAAAAGATACATGAGCTTCTTGGCGCGCGTAAGTTCCGGAGAGAGTGAATCGAGCGCGCCAGCTCCAACAAGGGCTTCGGCGTCGGTTCTATCCAGAGGAACACGACGGCTAAGGTCTTCTATGGATCTATAGGGTCCTCTACGCTTTCTCTCGCTAACTATGACCTCGGCTGTCTTGGAAGCAAGCAAGCGAATGAGTTCGAGGCCTAAGCGCAAGGTTTTCTCCTTGCCTCGACAGCGAAGCTCGCTTGCGTTGACATCGGGCGCAAGCCCGCCAAGGCCCATCCTTCTACATTCGCTCACATAAGCCAGGGTCGAATAGAATCCGCCTCGATTACTCAGAACTGCAGCCATGAATTCCGCTTGATAATGGCATCTCAGATAAGCAGACTTGAAGGACAGCATAGCGTAGCTTGCGGAATGTGCCTTCACAAAGCTGTAGCCTGTAAAGGAACACATCATATCCCAGACTGTATCGATTGTAACGCTGTCCACTCCTTTTGCGCGAGCGCCTTCTTCAAAGACTGGCCGATAAGCTTCGAGCTTATGGTATGCATCCTTCTTGGTGAGGATTTTGCGTATCCTATCGGCTTCTCCCACGCTGAAGCCCGCCAACGCAATAGCGGCCTTTGACACATCCTCCTGATAGCAAGGAATGCCATAGCTCTCATCGAAAAGCCCTGCAAGAAGAGGATGGACAGGTTTCCATGGCTTTCCATGGAGTCGTTCGATGTATTCGTTGATATATCGATTGGCCGCAGGTCGAATAATCGATGAGTGAATGACGAGATGCTCGAAATCCCCACAGTTTGTTTTCTGTTGTAATAGGCGCATGGCGGGGCTCTCGACATAGAAGACGCCCATGGTGTCGCCTCTAGCGAGCATGGCTATTGTTTCTACATCGTCGGCGGGCTGCCAGGCGAGTTCGTCGATTACGATGCCGTTTTCGCGCAGGTTGGAAAGGGTATCTCGCACCACGGCGAGAGAGCGATTACCGAGGAGGTCGATTTTAACAAGGCCAGCAGCCTCGACGCCTTCTTTGTCCCATGCGGTGACCTTGATTCCCCCTCCAGATTTTTCTAGTGGTACATAATCGGAAAGTCTATTGGGAACAATGATTACACCGCCAGAATGCACGCCTATATTGCGCGGCAAACCCACAAGACGGTCAGCGATGTGCAAAATCTCGGCCCATAGTGCATCCTTTTGCGTTAGCTTTTCGCTCGATTCTACGCGAAAACTATGTTCGATTGCGGATATTTCATGATCGGGGATGCCATATGCCCGGGCTGTCTCACGGATAGCTGCGCGCTTTTGAAAACAGACGTGGTTGGATACTCTGGCCACATGTTCTTGACCAAAAATTTCAAAAACAGAGTCGAGAACGGCATCGCGCTCGTCCCATGCAAAATCGATATCGATATCGGGAGGATCTTTGCGCTCAGGATTCAAGAATCGCTCAAAGTAGAGATTGTAGCGAATTGGATCGACATCGGTGATTCCAAGACAGTAAGACACTATGCTCGCCGCGGCGCTTCCTCTGCCGCAAGTACGAGATGCCTGTCTTGCAATATCTCGCACTGTAAGAAAATAATCGGCAAAGCCCTTCTGGTTGATGATACCTAATTCGTAGTCGATGCGCCGCAGCACGACGGCATCGAGCGATTTGGAGTCGGGCGATTTGGACTTGGGCGATCCGGACTTGGGAGATCCGCAACTGGCTGATCCAGAACTAAGCGATCCGGGGCTGGGCAATCTGTATCGCAGCATTGCTCCTTTTAGAACCTCGCTGCGCAACAAGGCACCAGAACCGCCCGGTTCATCCGTCTCATAATGAGGAAAGAGAAAACCATCGAAGAGGCTGCTATACGAGGCTGCCTCTACGATGTGCTCGTTTTTGAGGATAGCATCTGGGACATCCTCGTAGAGTGCATAAAACTCATTAAAGGAAGGAAACACAGCATGCGCTGAGCACAATTCGCTGTCCTCGATCTGTTCTACCGTAGTTTTTTTGTCGATGGCGCGGAGCACGCGCTGTACCTGCCGATCCTCTGGCTCGAGGAACCGCACTTCTGCCGTTGCAACGCAAGGTATGCCAGATCTAAGAAGAGCCCTCCAGCGCGGACGGTTGAAGGGCGAAAGCAGGCCATAGACATCTGGAGGCAGCGCATCTGGAGGTAGTAGTCGCTGAGTTCGCCATTGCTCTAGATTTTCTTCCTGCACTGTTGCTCTGCAAAGCCTATCGAGCAGCGCTGCATCGTCGGTTATGATGATGAGCCCCTCGAGATCGCCTTCAGTTATCTGCCCAGGACCGCACTTAGTTATCGGTATGAGACCACGCCCAGCTGTCTGTGTAAGGTCACGCTTAGATGTTCGCATGAGCGCCGCAAAGACGGCCTCAGTATCGAAAGGCTCTTCCTTGCTCAGCGCGCGGGTGGTCAGCAGATTCGAGATGATAGAAAAGCCTTTTTTGTCTTTAGCAAGGAGGATGGCTCTGCCGATGGCTCTGCCTTCTTGCATAATTTCTTTCTTGCCTTCTTGCCTGTACTCTTTTCTGGCTTCTTGGGCGGCTTCTTTTGTGTTTTCCCGTCTAATCTCTCTATATACAAGCTCGGTGCCCAGAATGGGGCGTATTCCTTCCTGTCTACAGGCTTCTATGAAAGCCGGTAATCCGTAGACGGAGTTTCGATCGGTGAGCGCAAGTGCACCATAACCAAGGGCTGCGGCTTTTTTTGCAAGTGCCTCAGGTGGAGCAGTACCATAGAGCATGGAATACATGGAGCTGACAAAAAGAGGTGCGATCATGACTGGCCACCTAACGAATGGGCAACCAGCAAAGCCGAACATGGTACAAGGGCTTCGAATCCAAATCGACCATGAACTTTATCGAGCGCACTCTGGAGGCGAGAAAGGCGAAGCTCTTCTGGCTCAAAAAGATCCAGGCTTCCACCTGCCGCATCGATATCGGATAGAATGAGTTCGAGTCGGCGTATGCGTACACGGCGTTTTTTCGCCCGCTCGAGAGCCTGTACCGCGAGCGAAAATATCTCGTCGTCGCGCACAAGAAGTTGGCTTGTCTTAACCGTTACACGAGTAGTTGGCCCATCGGTGTACGAGATCACCATGGATGCTCTGTGTGTACCTACATTCGCTTTTCTGAGGGCAAAACCCAGCTCGGCCACCAGGGATCTCAGACGGATTTTTATAATCTCGGGATCACTCGTATCTGGTTCAAAAACGATTGTGGATCTGACGGTCTTTTGCTCGACAGGTTCAGGATCTACAGGCGAAGTATCGATTCCACGGGCGCGCATTACGAGCTCTAGTCCTCGCGGGCCCAAGGCGCGGGCTTCGGCTTCAGTGAGATCGGCAATCTGACCTATCTCGTCGATGTCGAGCAGCGACAAGCGCCCAAGGAGCATAGGACCTATTCCTGGCAAAAGTGCAGCGGGTTGATGGCGCAAAAGTTGACTTTCTTCGTTGGCAGAGAGAGCAATAAATCCCGACGGCCTAAAGACCCTCGTCGCCACCTTGCTCACGGTCTTGTTCGAAGAAAGACCCAATGTTGGAGTAAGCCCTGTTTGCTGATATATACGCGCCCTCAGTTTCTGAGAGGTATCTTCTGGAGCACCAAAAAGACGACTTGTCCCTGCAAGGTCGAGATAAAGATGCCCCGTGCCTACATGTTCGACAAGGGGAGTAAAAGAAAAGCAGATGCTACGCAGAGTATCTTCGACTTTACGGTAGAGCTCGGGTTGTGGAGGCCGCACTGCGAGCTTGGGGCAGACACTTTTGGCCATCGAGAGAACCATTCCAGGTCGCACACCTTCCCGATGAGCGCTTGGCGAGGGCGCAATGACGACAGCACGGGGCGCCCTCTCGTTTGCAACGACAAATGGCCAAGCCTTGAGTGACCGATCGAGATTCATCTCGATAGCAGCAGGAAATCCTACCGCGTTGATATGCAGAATCGTTCCCGTAGACATCTAGGTTTCCTTATAGCCCCTTATAGCCCCTTATAGCCCCGCCGCGCGCACAAGTTCGGCAAGCGTACATGCATCGAGAGGAGCACTGCCCTCTCTCCGGTTCCCAAAAAATATACGTATTTTGGACGCTTGTGCGCTCATAGAGAGAATACGAGGAATCCATAGTGCAAGTTCCTCGCTTTTATAACGATAAAGGTCTGGACACCATAATCCTTCTTCTGTATTCCGCGCTCCTTCTTCTATTGAAGAAGAGTTCGAAGAAGCCGTAAGGACTCCAGGTGCAGCTCTTCCGAGAAAACGAATGT
>JAAYWE010000301.1 GCA_012516755.1 Treponema sp. | reverse complement strand
TGCAGAGCCCATAGATTCAATGTACTGCGAAAGACTTGGCAACAATGCGGTGCATGCAGCTATGGCCGGCAAGACCAAAATGCTTATTGGGCTCGTCAATAATGAATTCGTCCATATTCCGATTCGAGCCGCGACATCGAGACGAAAACTTGTAAACCCAGAGGGCAGTCTTTGGCGCGATGCTATCGAGGCTACGCAACAACCCTTTTTTATGCTGAAAAAAGATCAAAAATAGGATATCGATGTCTTGAATCTTTCTGGAAGTTTGATATAATAGGATATCGATATCCTATTAAGGACTCTATTCTGACATGGATAGAATTTTTGCTATTTCGGACACCGTGAATACCGCGGTGCATGCGCTTGCGCTTGCGGCCGCAAGCGGCGGAAGCATATCTGCTAGCAAGGCTGCAAAAGAACTCGATGTGTCACCAAGCTATTTTGCCAAAATATTGCAAAAACTTGCTTCATATGGGCTACTGGTTCCCTCAAGAGGCAAGCGTGGCGGATATAGCCTCTCTAAACCTGCCGAGGCTATTTCCTGCCTAGATGTCCTAATAGCCCTTGAAGGTGAATTTCCAAAACGAGAATGCCTTTTTCAACATTCTATATGCCGAAAAAAAACCTGTGCTTTGCGCATTCTGTGCGAAGTTACATCGACCAATCTGCGCCATGCTCTCGAAAATACGACTATTGCCGCCGTTGCGCGGAGCTTTTAGATATCAAGATCTGTAATTTACAGGAGGACAGCGATGTTTTGTAATCAATGCCAAGAAACATTGCGAAACAGCGGATGCAATATCGCCAAAGGCATGTGTGGCAAAACCTCTGAAACAGCTCATCTCCAAGACCTATTGCTCTATGTTTGCAAGGGAATAGGATATTGGGCCGATAAAGCACGAACCGTTGGCCATTTTCCCGAAGAGGACGCCTTTTTTGTAACAAGAATGCTCTTTGCGACCATAACTAATGCAAATTTTGCTCCAAGCGACTTCGAGCATTGGATTATGGAGGCTCTAAAGCGCCGTGACCGAATAAGACAGGAGTTCTCTGAGAGAGGCGGAAAGATCGATGCAATTGTGCCCGACGCTGCAACATGGAATGCCGTCGATCTCGTTGCAATTCGAATGGCCGCAGCACAGGATAAAGGTGGGCTTCTCGAAATTACCGATGAGGACGTTCGTGCGCTCAAGGCTCTAGTGCTCTATGGCCTCAAAGGAATGGCGGCTTATTTGGAGCATGCTTATGTCCTGGGCGTTTCCTCGAAGGAAGTCTTCGAATTCATGTTCAGTGCTCTTGCAAAGCTCGCCGACGATACGATAGATAAAGAAGCGCTCATCCAGCTCGTCCTAGATACTGGAAAGTATGGCGTAGAGGCTATGGCGCTCTTGGATAAGGCCAACACGGGCAGCTATGGAAGCCCACGTATAACCAAGGTATCTACCGGTGTTCGAAATCGCCCGGGCATATTAATTACGGGGCATGATTTGCGCGACCTGCACGACCTTCTCGAGCAGACAAAAGGTACCGGCATCGATGTCTATACCCATGGCGAAATGCTTCCTGCACACTATTATCCATTCTTCGAGAAATACGACAATCTATATGGCAATTACGGCAATGCATGGTGGAAGCAGGATTCCGAAATCGAAAAATTCCATGGGCCCGTTCTATTTACTAGCAACTGCCTTGTACCCCCAAAAGAAAGTTATAAGAACAGAATCTTTACCACGGGAGTAGTCGGTTTCGAAGGTGTTACTCATATTCCCGACCGAGAGCCTGGCAAAATGAAGGATTTTTCGCCGATAATCGAGATGGCAAAAACCTGCTCACCTCCTGAGGCGCTAGAAGATGGGGAGATCGTTGGCGGATTTGCGCATGACCAGGTCTTTGCTCTTGCCGATAAAGTCGTCGAAGCGGTTAAAAATGGCGCGATAAAGCGATTCATTGTCATGGCAGGTTGCGATGGCCGTCAGCCTAAGCGCTCATATTACACCGAAGTTGCCCAAAAACTTCCGAAGGATACAGTCATTTTGACTGCTGGCTGTGCCAAATATCGGTATAACAAGCTAAACCTCGGCGATATAAGCGGTATTCCGAGAGTGCTGGACGCAGGTCAATGTAACGATTCCTATTCGCTCGCGCTTATCGCGCTAAAGCTCAAGGAAGCATTTGGGCTAGATGATGTGAACAAACTTCCGCTCTCCTTCGATATCGCTTGGTATGAACAAAAAGCCGTGCTGGTTCTTCTTGCTCTCTTATATTTGGGATTCAAGAATATACGTCTTGGTCCCACAATCCCAGGATTCCTTT
>JAAYWE010000300.1 GCA_012516755.1 Treponema sp. | reverse complement strand
CTGTTGCGCCGAGATCTAAACCTGTTTGTCGACCATCCGGCGCAGCGCCCGCACACCCTTTGCCAGCGGGCACGGCGCTTATTCCATAGGCGCGACATTATCTCGCACTTCTTGCTCGGCCTCAGAGCCGACCAGCTAAGACTTATGCTCGTGTCAGACAATGTGGAGCGCTGGAACAGCCCTCGCTCGACAGATGCCGACCGCGCCTATCTGCGAGATCTTTCAAGTTGCTCCAGAAATGAAAGCCCTTGCCCAGACTATTTGCCTCCCGTCAGTTTTATACTTCGAGGCGATAAGATTAGTGTTTTTGTTTATGTGGCGGGTGGCTCCTTTGCTGCCGGCGAGACAATCGCGCGGCTTTGCGTGTTTATCGCGCCAGACTACTTTTCGCTTAAAGATAAGCTTGGCTCATATTGGGGCTCCGATCGTCGTTTTGACGATTCGAGTTGGCTCTATGAGCCAAAATCTGTTTCTCATGGCATGATAGGTGGCTATGCATCATGGTACAATCACTACACTGCCATCGATGAGCAGATTATCGGGAATGACCTCGATGCCATAAAGACCAATGACAATTTTGTAAACAGCTATTTTCTGCGGCGAGGCCTGCCCGCCGTATTCCAGATCGACGATGGTTGGGAGATCCAGGTAGGGGACTGGCAAGGCGATCCTCGCAAATTTCCGAATGGCATGGAAAAAATGGCCTGGCGAATTGCCGAAAAGGGCCTTGTGCCAGGCATCTGGCTCGCGCCTTTTCTTCTTATGCCCAATTCGGCCACGGCAAAAGCCCATCCCGAATGGCTGCTTCGCGATGCTAGAGACAAGCCTGTCAAGGCAGGCTGGAACCCTAATTGGGGCGGCGATGTATGGGCTCTAGATATTTCCCAATGTGATGTCGAAGATTACCTCTTATCTTTAATCGATACGATTGTAAATGTCTGGGGTTATCGCTATTTGAAGTTGGATTTTCTATATGCGGGTCTCATGCAAGGGGTCTTTTCCGGTCGAAAAGGAGGAGCTTGGCAGCACTATGCCCGGATTATGGCGCATATCCTGGAATTTTCCAGAGCGTCGAATGGCGAGCCCGTAGCTTTTCTCTCCTGCGGCGCACCCATAGAATCCACCGCGCCTTTTATGCCTCTAATGCGCTCAGGGGCGGATACCCGAGAGCATTGGGAATGGCCACAGCTAAGGCTCATAGGTCATCAAGGTCGGCCTGCGGCAAAAGTCAACCTGGAAGATAGCATCGGGCGCGCAATTCTGGACAAGAGTCTTCTACTATGTGATCCAGATGTCATCTTTTGCAGAACAGACCTGACCAGCCTCAAGGATACAGAAAAATTCCTTATCGCAATGGTTGCTGCGATGTTCGGTTCCCAGCTCATGACCTCCGATGATCCCGCGCTATTTACAAATCATGCCAAAATAGACAAGAACCCTGATAAGCTCTCAGAGGCCGCATTCACAAGAGAGTTGATCGAATGGTACAAGCATATCGAGGGCAAGGAGTTCGGCATAGAGAGAAATCCAGGCCGAACACGCGGACTCTATGATTTCTTCAGCAGAGATGGATCTATATTTGGTAGCATCAACCTTTCTGACAGAGAGCAATTGATCTTCGCCGAATTATCAGAGCCTTCCGAATTGACTCGATTATCCGAATCGTCTGAATCATTTGAATCCGTAGCGCCAGATCTGTCTTCGAAGTTCCCAATGCCACGCCATTCGATGATTATCTTTGGCTTATAATGCTTTCCATTTCGAGTGCTTAAGACATTATAGAAGAGGCGCAAGACCATTCATTATAAGGACCGAATATTTTTCAGCCGATCGCGCGAGAAGCGAGGATCGGAAGAGCGATAAAATTGCCAATCATTCCGCCAAGGCTCGAAAAGAAAAAGACTAGCAGAATATGGGTTATACGATTCTTATAAAAGCCCTTAAGGCTCGTCACATCGTCGGCTAGATTCTCCGCATCGTGCACCGTGGGCTTACGAAAAAAGGCCTCTATTATGGCTGCAAACAATCCTATTGCAAGTAAGGGATTCATTGTTGCAAGCGGTGCCAATAAGAATGAGGAGAGAATTGTAACCGGATGTGCCATGCATAGGAGTGAACCAAGCGCTGCCAAAGAACCATTCAGGAGCACCCAGCGTTCAATCATTGCCAGGCTCGCCTGGCCTCCGGAACGAAAAAAACCGATGGTTATCAGCGCAATTATGAGGATGGGAATAAGCCAGCCAGCAGACTTGGCAAACCAGCCCTTCTTCGGAAGGGTTTCGATATCGGAGACATCAGCCTCGATTTCGCCTCGCGATAGCTTTTCTAACCAAGCTTCTATGCCGTTCATGTGGCCAGCGCCGACCACAGCGACCACTTTCTGCTCTGTGGTTAGAAATATCTTTGTGGCAAGATAGCGATCTCGTTCATCTATGAGTACTTCCTTGACCGATGGCATATAACTGGCGAGTTCATTCATCATCTGCTCGAGTTCGCTGCTCTCTTTGAGTTTTTCAAGATCTTCTTCGCTCAGCTTCTCACGCGAGAAAGCCGATTCTATCAGGCTGGCCAGGAGTTTTGACTTGTTCCAGAGATTGGATTTTCCCCACGCTCGCTTGAGAGTTGTTTGAATTTCTCGATCTATGGCGGACCAGGGAATACCCATTTCCTCGGCGGTTTGGATTGCCGCAAGCATTTCCTCTCCAGGCTTAGTTCCAAGATCCAACCCGAGGCGCTTCTGAAATCCGGCGAGTGCCAGATTTGCCAGCAATAGAAAGCCGTTTCCCTGCTTTAGTACTTTTATGATGTCGAGTTTTTCCCATTGGCTCTCTTGGCTGATCGATTGATAGCGCCCCATGTCGATCTCTACGCAAACGCGCTGCGGTTGTTCTGCTATGATAGTCGCTTTAGCTTCTTCGATACTCTCCTTCGATATATGAGCCGTACCAACGAGTATAATGGTTCTTTCACCAAGTTGAATGGTCCTGACAGTCTGCGACATAATATGTCCTAATTTATAAATTGTGGATATAAGCCTCGCTCACTCCATCCGGCAAGCGGGAGCCCTTGTCCTTTTTGTGTGATTATAGAGATTATGAGCAGCTGCAGCAATTGGCGGTCGAAAGCCGATCCCAATAGGCCTCGAATGGCAGCCTCGGTTTCGGAAAGGGCGGATATGATTCGCCTGCAATCTTCTGGCCCATAATTGCCAAGGGCATTTCGGAGCTTTTTCTGAACAGTTTTGGAGCGAGCTTGTTCTCGGATGCATACATCTTCGAAGCGCTCGCCATCGGCAACTGCTTCTCCTATGCGCGCCAGTCTGCGAAAACTCCAAACTAGAGCGGCTATTATCTGATTGGCATCGCCGCGCCTTGAGTCCAGAACGCTATTGAGCACTTCGAGAGAAAGAGATAAATCTCCCTGCCCTATCTTTTCGAAGAGAGTAAAGGCATCTTCCGGCTTGGAGCGCAGAATCGCCGCCTCGACATCCGAAGCGCCAAGCATGCTTCCTGGAGGGAAACTCGCGCTTAGTACAAGGCAGGCCGCTGCAAGAGAGTTGGTGTCATGCGGAACAAGCTCAAGGAAGGATTCAAGGGCCTCTTCGTCGATAGAAAGCTGGGATTTGCCTAGTTCCCGCCGTATCCATCCGGTTAGTTCATTTTCGAAGAGCTCGAAGAAGGTTTTTCGACACGAAGGCGGCACGACTTTTTCTATGGCTTTTGAGACCGAATAGTTTTCTGTTTCGAGCAGCAGCAGCGCTTGCTCCGCCGGACTGCAGCAATATTTGACCATTGTATCTATCTCTGGCTTCAGACTGATCTGATCCGCATTTCGGAATTCGATTATGACCCATGGAGAAAAGAGAGAACTATTCTGCAGAAGCTCTATAGCTTCGGAGGGCGAGCTATCGCCAGCATACATTCTATGAACTTCAGGTTCACCCTCCCCAAGCCGCCTTGCCTTATCTATCAAATCGGCTATGAAAGCGCCTTTTAGTCCCACTTCGGGCCCTGCGAGTATCCAAACAGGAGGAATGGGATAATTTGCCATAGGATCAATAGCTCCTGTATATACCGCGAAGTCTGCCAAGTATCTTCAGATCCTGAGTATAAATTGGAGCATAGCCTGGGTTTTCTGCCTGTAGCTTGTAGCGGTTCCTTTCGATATAGAATCGCTTGAGGGTTACGTTTTCATCTAGAAGGGCTACAACTATATCGCCATTCCTTGCCGTCTCGCTCTGCTCTATTATGGCGATATCCCCCGAAAGAATTCCAGCGCCTACCATGCTGTCGCCATTTACTCGAAGTGCAAAGTGAGGAATATGATTACCTACGAATTCAGCCGGAATGGAGATGGTTTTTTCGAAGTTTTCGTCTGCAAAGATGGGCTTACCGGCCGCAATTTCGCCTAAGAGCGGAATTTTCACCACAGCCGTATTGTCTTCGGGGGGCGAGACCAACTCTATTGCGCGAGAGCGTTTCTCTGTGGTCTTGATGTAACCTTTTTTCTCGAGAGCCTTTATGTGGTCGTATGCGCCTTTGACCGACATTGAAAAGGCTCGTGCCGTTTCTCTTACCGTTGGCGGATAGTTGTTTTTTTGAATATACTCCCGGATGAAGCTGAGGATTAGCTTCTGTCGATCGGTAAGATCTTTCAATGCAGACTCCTGTATCT
>JAAYWE010000299.1 GCA_012516755.1 Treponema sp. | reverse complement strand
TTTGGAAGGCTTGCGTTTGGATCTAATTGGACATGCCGAGCCTGTTCTTTTTCCTTCTTCTCTAAAGTCATCTGTTTTGCGACTTCTTTGAAATGCGCGATAGGGTCTGGATAGATCTTCTCTAGCTCATCGAGGTAGCCCAAATTTTGGATCATGCGCTGCTTGGGTCTCCCATTCAGGCGATAAGCTTCGACGATTTTGAGCCACGTACGACCAGTTTTTTTATCATAGAGCTTTCCTAAGAACATAAGTGCCTCCTAGGAGGAGTATAGCACAACTGTAAAAGATTTACAATGCATTACGTATCATTTCTTCAAATATTTTTAAAAAATATTCCCTTCAGATTGTGCTGAAAGGAATTATTTCCCCTAGTCCCTTATGTCAACTGTAAAAGTACGGAGATCAGTACAAATAAGAATCCGCTGAAAGTATCATCAATTGGCCGATCAGGCATTTGCGTTTCGAGATCGGCTGGAATATAATCAAAAGTGATACTTGGTTTTTGGGAAAATTCCCAATTTCGAGAGGAGGAGATTGTGAAGAGCATAAAGGGCACCAAGACAGAAGCAAATCTTCTTACTGGATTCGCGGGAGAATCTCAGGCGCGCAATCGCTATACTTATTTCGCCTCGAAGGCAAAGGAAGAAGGTTACATCCAGATACAGCTTATCTTCGAAGAAACGGCAAATCAAGAAAAAGAGCATGCAAAGCGATTATTCAAGTTTCTAGAAGGTGGAACCGCAAAAGTCTCCGCCGAATTTCCAGCCGGCGTAATCGGCACAACGCGAGAGAATCTCGATGAGGCAGCGGGCGGAGAGAATTACGAATGGCAGGAGATGTATCCAACTTTTGCCAAAGTGGCAAGAGATGAGGGTTTTGAGGCAATTGCGAGCGTATTTGATTCCATTGCCGTGGCTGAAAAACAGCATGCCAGGAGATATGAAGCGCTTATGACGAACATCGATGAAGGGCGTGTCTTCAAACGGGAGGAGCCTGTGATTTGGCGCTGCATAAACTGCGGTTATGTCTACGAGGGAACCGAACCGCCTAAAGCATGTCCTGCATGTGCTCATCCTCAAGATTATTTCGAGCTATTGGCCGAAAATTGGTAATTTAGGAGGCTATGGTATATGACAGAGAGAAAGCAGGTCTACAAGTGCATGAAGTGCGGGAATATCGTAGAAGTGCTTCATGCAGGCCAGGGGCAGCTTGTATGCTGCGGAGAACCCATGAGACTCATGGTAGAGAACACGAGCGATGGTGCAAAAGAAAAGCATGTGCCTGTACTTGAAAAAACTGCCGATGGTTGGTGGGTAATGGTTGGTTCGATCTTACATCCGATGGAAGAAAAGCACTACATAGAATGGATTGAGCTTATCTCTGATGAGCATTCCTATCGGGTCTACCTTGCGCCCGGGCAAGAACCCAAAGCCTTTTTCCCCGTAAAGGCGGAAAAGGTGCAAGCAAGAGAATATTGCAATCTTCACGGATTGTGGAAGACATGAGAGATCCTAATTCTTAAGGAGCGCATTATGAATAAGTATGTATGCGATGTCTGTGGTTACATTTATGATCCTGCAGAAGGAGATCCTGAGGGGAAGATACCTGCCGGGACTCCGTTCGAACAGCTGCCGGACGACTGGGTCTGCCCTATGTGCGGTGCAAGCAAGGATTCATTTTCGCCAATGGATTGAAAAAGTGCTCTGCCCGATATTTGGCGGGTATTCTTTCCAGAACGGCACAATAAGAAAGAGGGAGTCTGCGCTCCCTCTTATTTAATTTTATATATCGCATTATTCTAAGGCATTATTCTCTGAGAGCTTGGAGTGTCTATGGTTTCCCGCGATGATTTTGTGTTCTGTGTGGGTTATGATGGCGATACCGCGATTATAGATGGCAAGGCCAAGAAGGAATTTTGTGGGCTTTCCACCATGGAGCTTGCTGAAAAAGGTTTGTACCGTGCGGCTTTTGCGTCTGCGCTCTATTCTCAAAATCCCGAAGAGATGAAAGTCTTTATCGATTTTTTCAACAAGAAAGCAGGCACAGCCTATACAGAGGCCGGGCAGCTTTCCAGGCTTTTTGGTGTATATCTGGAAACAATTTCAAAGGTAAAGGCATTATAGCTCGTGCCCCTCTCGATGAGTCGAAAACAGATCATGGGGGTCATTGGGCGCGTCTATTGAACCTACGCTTCGCCTCATATACGATTATGGCAATATGAAAAAGCCTTCGACCATATATCGCTGTTCAGCCTGTGGCCATGAAGAACCAAAATGGCTTGGACGTTGTCCCGAGTGCGGCCAATGGAACACCATGGTTGAAGCCAAAACCATAGGGCGCTTTGAAAAGGATAAGACTGCATTTTCCGTACCGCTGGAATCGGTGGATCCAGCTCTGGGGGCGCGCGTATCGTCTGGAATTTCGGAACTGGATCGAGTGCTTGGTGGTGGCTTTATGCGAGGCTCGGCAGTGCTCTTGGGTGGTGAGCCCGGGATAGGGAAAAGCACCCTTCTTCTGCAAGCATGCTCGAAGTTGGGGGCAAAAGGAAAAGCGCTATATATCTCCGGAGAAGAATCTGCAGCCCAGATACGCCTTAGAGCCGAACGCATCAAGGCTCTTTCGAAGCAGATAGAGGTATTTTGTGGCAACGATATGCATGCTTGTCTCTCTGTGATGGATTCAGCACATCCGCTTCTTACCGTTGTGGATTCGATCCAGACAGTGCATTCAGAGGAGGCGGGGGCTGTGCCAGGAACGCCGAACCAAATCAAATTTTGCACCCAGGAATTCGTCGAATGGGCAAAAAGCCACGATTCTATTGTCGTCCTTGTGGCGCATGTGACAAAGGATGGAATGATAGCCGGACCCAAGGCAGCAGAACATCTCGTGGACGCGGTAATAAGCTTCGAGCAAGCGGAGAATGCCCTACGAGTGCTACGAACCAGCAAGAATCGCTTTGGGTCTTCGGATGAGCTAGGATTTTTTCTGATGAGTGAAGGGGGGCTTTCGGAGCTGCAGGATCCATCTGGAATATTTATGATCAGGCGCGAGGGACAGTTGCCTTCGGGCATTGCCCTGGCAATTGTATATGAAGGATCGCGGATTCTATTAGCGGAAGTACAGGCTTTAACCATCCCTTCGAAATCGGGCATCATGAGAGTGTACTCCGATAGAATCGATCCTCTGCGTGTCTCTCGGATTGCGGCTGTGCTCGAGAAGCAGACAAGGCTAGATTTTTCCAGCCAAGAAATCTATGTGAATGTCGCGGGAGGTTTGCGGCTAACAGAGCCTGCCGTCGATTTGCCACTGGCATGTGCTCTTTATTCCGCACGATCGGGCCAGCCATTGCCGGAGGGTTCCGCTCTTGCAGGTGAGCTTTCGCTCGCAGGGGAAATCAGGCCGGTGCGTTCTATGGATCGTAGAACAAGGGCGGCTCATCAGCTTGGCTTTGCGCGTATTATTGGGCCAAAAGCCTTACCCGCTGGCGCGGATGTCCCGGCAAAGAGAGGTGCAGCAAAAGCCGAGGTCGTTGGAGCAGAAGCGGCCAAGTCTGGAACAGTCAGGGTGGAAGCGGCCGCTCTTTCGGGACAGACATTGCCCTGGCTGGGGGCTTCTTCTCTTCGAGAATCGCTGCGAATTCTATGGGGTCAGGGGACCTAAAATGCAGTTTATCAATAATGGGCAACGAATTGCAGGACTTGTCGTGCCGCTTTTATCGCTTAA